>CAZZLF010000099.1:0-7066 GCA_964654965.1 uncultured Bdellovibrio sp. | reverse complement strand
AGCGCCCAATGAACGAATCGCATGAGGAATACTTTCCCAGGTCAATGCTGCCGGAGTCACCCCGGTGAAAAGACCGATTGTTGCCAGTACGAGAAAACTCGAATACTCGGGCAAGAATTTGTTTTTTTTGATGATAGCAATAGCCAATGAAACGACTGCCAAACATAATCCTAAAAAAGTCACCGCATCGAGCATTCCAAATGTTTGAATGCTGTGTCTCAGGTTGTGGTCTCCATGAAACAGAAGAAACTCTGGTGAGAAATGGCTCGCAACTTGAGTGAGGTAATCCCAAAACAATTGCAAAGGCCCGTGGCCATAAAATGGATTACCGTGATAATTGCTGGTGATCGCAAGCATCTTGGAACGCGCAGTGAACTCAGGGTTCCAATAATAGGGAATCACTGGAAGATTCAAAAGAAAGAATGTTCCGAGCAACCAGGCTCTTGCCCGAATCGTGAATTGAGGAATAAACAAGATTAAGATGATGGCTTGAATCCGCATCGGTGCATACGTATAACTCGCCAGCGCCATCAATACTCCAGACAGAATCCACTGTTTGACACTGGATCGATGAACCAAAACCGCAAGAGACCAAATCATGAATGCCGTCGCCAGGGGCGCATCCCATGAGATTCTGGAAAACTGGAAGGACCAGGGCAAAAACGAAGCGAGTAAAGTTCCAAACAAAGCCGCAGAACGATCACCGATCAAACCCAAAATCAAACGATACAGTCCGAAAAGGGTCAGCACACCTACCATTGCCATCATGGATCTGAACCCGGTCGTGCCGGTTCCCCAAACTTTGGTCCATAAAGCACCAGCCAAAAGAAAGGGGCCGCTTTGGAATCCGCCAAAATCTATTTTTGAAAATAATCCCAGGTGTCCGAAAAGATCTTTTCCCGTTTGTTGATAACAAAGACTATGAGCCGCCCCCATGGCTTCATCGATATAAAATCCAGGAGGTGAAATTTCCAGAAACAGAAATCTCAAAAGCGATGCGGCTAAAATCAAAATCAGTAAAATTTTCGAATACATCCCCGTATAAATTGTAACAAAACCCGGTTGCGAAACCTAAAAAATATTTGATACCCTTTAGACCATGAACCGTCGATTTACAAACATGGTAAGGTTTATACTCGACGAGTGCATCCCTCCCCTGATTCGCGATACGCGATGGTTTATGTACCCTTTTTACTGGATCGGTTACCGCGGAAAAAACCTCGAAACAGCCATTCACTTCAAGCAACGCGTTTCCAGTATGAGCAAAAAAGAGTATTCCGACTTCTATAACTCGCTCGACACCATTTCCAGAAATCGTAAGACCGATTTGAATCAGGAATGCATCGACGAAATTTTGACGGCCATTCCCGACGGACCAATCCGGATTTTGGATGTCGGCTGTGGAAACGGATATTTATTAAAGTGGATCGAAACACATCGCCCAAGAGCGAGTCTTCACGGCGTCGACATCAAAGTGCCTCGAACTGAGTCTGATGCAAATTCCAAGATCACTTATCATCAAGCAGAAATCACCGAGCTACCTTTTGATGATGGTTCTTTTGATTTTGTGATCAGCACCCACACCCTTGAACATTGCCTCAGGTTAGATGAAGCCATTCGGGAACTTAAGCGAGTTGCCCGCGAGCAATTGCTGATTGTGACCCCTAGACAACGCCCCTATCTCTATACGATTGATGAACATGTTCAGTTTTTCTTTTACCCGGAACTCCTCACGGTTCCCATCGACATCCAAAACCACCGCTGCATTTCACTCGGTGGTGATTGGTTTTACCAAGGAATACTAGAAAAAAGGTAAACGAAAATAATAGAAATTCCTTTCATTTCAATTATTTTTTACACAAACACTATTTACAAAATGCAACTCATCCTATATCATTCGCAACGCTCTTCAGCGCTAACCCTTACTTCATCAGACACTTTCGTCTGCGGAAAACCTGGTGACTGAAGCTCGGCATTGAACATGATGAACCGTTTTATTTTGTCCCTGTTTTGCTTAACCCTCATTTCCTCTTCCATCAATAGCACCTCCCACGCGATGACCGCTGTTGAATCCATCCAGAGTGAGTTGATTGAAAATAACGCTCCTGAATCACTGACACTGGAGCAAATTCAAAAAAGCATCGAAATCGTTCGTTCGAATGCTACCGAAGAAGAACTGAAAGTAATCGATTCGATTCAAGATGAAATCGATCAAATCAAACCTCAGAAAAAAATTGGTAAAATTGCTGCAAAAATAGCTCTTGCAATCAATCGCGGACTTTTTAAAAGCATGACTCCGTTCATTTACGGCTCGGCTTACTTGACTGGCCGCCTTGAAAAGAAAAACAGATTCAATGATCAAACTGGAAACAATCTGATCAACTTGCTTGCTAAAATCGGAAACGTGCTTCGCAACAAGGGCGAAGCTGCCGCTGCTGAAATCGCCGACCGCATCGTCAGAGGTGAAAATGTGACTGCAGATGAAATCATTCTTCTCACCAGCACATTTCCCAAACTCGACATGAATGCAATCGAAGGAATCACCACCATGCTTACCTATGGCACATCCGTATCGGTAGGAATCAGGATTTTAACCGCAGCAGGACTGACTTCAGCCTCACCCTTGGTCGGCGTTTACTTTCTCACCTGGTATGTCAGCTACATTCCATGCATGATTGAAAGCAGCTTGGACAATCCTGGTGAAAAACTAAAGGCATTCTGTGAAAAGCAACTCGACGATAGCATCACAATTTACATGAAGGCGCGCATCCGTGGCTACCTTCGTGGAATTCAAGATCGTAACGATGCTGAATTAAACTAAGCATCGGTTTCAAAAGATAAATGAAAACAGTTGATGGATGAATGAGCAAAGGGTGCTTGTTCATCCATCTTCTTTTAGTGGGTTTTGAAATCAACAATTCAATTTATTTCGTTGAGTTGCCGATTTTTTAGGTAATTTTTGGAGCTGTTTTTTGCTTCTCAGTATGATTTAATTGAAATTGTGGATAAATTAAACCTAATTACATTGCTGGGTCTGGTCTTGTTCCAAAACGCATGGGCTGATTCCTGCGATACCGAAAAAGGAGTCAATCTTTCTACCCCTCCCGGTCCTTACCAATCCTTGACTCCCACCCAACAAGGTCGGTTGGGAACTTGTTTTTCCCACTCTGCCACCAACCTACTTCGTTCTTACCTGGGCGTCAGCGACTACGTAAACATCATCGATGCGGCGACCATTTCTGACAGTGGCGTCGACGGTGGATACCCCAAAGATGTCATCAATGGCTTTTTAGAACGTAAGGGCTCTTGTTATAAGAACGGCAAACTGTTTGCCGATTCGAACGGCAAAGCGATTTCCAGTCCGTGGATGTGCAAAGACAATGGCGGGCAATTTTCCAACCTTTTTCCAAGCGCGAACAGCAACATTTTAACAGAACTTGAATCCATTTTGATGAACGTTCCGGTTCACTACACCATGACACCAGATTCTGCCGCCGGTATCGAACGCACCCGACAAATCTCGGATCTTGCGATCAAAATGAATAAAGGCACGGTTAAACCCTGTAAAGTGGTGAACCCGCGAAACCAGTTTTACGATCAATATCTTGCCCTCATTAAACAGATTGATCAGGTTGAAACCAAGATCGACAAACTTAAGGAAGAAAAAAGCGCCTACGGCACTGAGTGGTTTTGGACCACCTTCGGGTATCGCACCAACGCCGATATCGACAAAGACCTGAAAGCCCAACGCAATAAAAAGAAAGATCTCGAAAAAAAGCAGGACAATGCTTACAAAGTCTACACTAAAAACGACGAAAAGCTGAATGCCGGAAAAGTGAACTTTGCCTACCTCGACCAACTCCCCGTCGATGAAGCCGCAGAAATTGTTCATTATTGGGCAAAAGATGCTTATAAAGAATTCAAAGCTGTTTTCAAAAAATACGGAATTGAAAAATACGCCGGATCCATCGATCAGTTCATCAAGGAACGGGTGGAAAAGGATCCTAAAAAAGGATTCCAATATGGCGGTCGCATGTATGCCTATAAGATGGTGAAGAATGCGATTGCAAACAGCTGTGCGGTTTCAAATCGAATTTGTATCGACAAGTCAATCAAAGTCAGTACGATGACTCCAAAGACGGGCGGTACCGCTGGCATCAAATCCAAGATGGAATCGCTATTAACCCAGGGGAGCCCTCAAGGAATCGGAATCAATATCGACACCTCGATTCTTGATGGAACATCCAGAGGAGCGCATGCGGTCAACATCATCGGCTGCAGAACAGTTACCGAAAACGGTTATAAAATGAAACAATACCTGGTTCACAATTCCTGGGGACAATCTTGCATGAACTATATGAAGAAACTTCAGGGCACTAACCGTTGCCAATCGGGGCGAGTTTGGATTGATGAGACCTCCCTCCTCAACAATACTTCTGAAATCCAATGGATCAGCAAATAAGGGAGAAGAATATGAAAAAAAATCAAATGACCTTGTTGCTGACCTTGATCCTGTTCTCGAGTTCGGCATTTGCGATGAAGCTGACTTCGACCATGAAAAACGCGGAGCTAATAGAAACACCAGCAAAAAACTGGGTATCAAAAAACTGCAACCAATGTGAGGCCGAAAAGATCTTCCGTACATTGACTAAAGATCAGGCAAAAAAAGCGTTGGAGCAGGATCAACGCGGACAAGTTCCGATCGGAACCCGTCTTTGCAGCGGTCTCGGTGGACTCGTCTGGATCATGCTCGATGAAAAAAACGCCCAACAAGCGGTATGTGAATTCAAAGATAAAAGCATGACCCTCACCTCGGATCTCAGCGCATTGGCTTTTAAGCTTTTAGAGTAGTTGATCAGTCGGTTCTAGCAAAGAGAATGAATGCTGGCTCACTCTAGTCACTGATAGATTAATTTTTAATGAATCAATTTGCATGCTGACACCAACAACCTGGATCAACCTTCACGATTTTTGCGTAGTCTGGATGACCGCCGTCATCTGGTTGGTGCAAGTGCTGATTTATCCGAATTTTCGATTAATATCAGAAACTGATTTTAAGAAATTTCATAAACAGCATTGTGATCGTATCGCTCTCATCGTGGCACCGATGATGATTCAACCCTTTGCGCTCGTCATGATCTACTATACTGGTAAACTCACTGGCGATTTCACCAACGGGTTCAACACCGAATGGAAATTTCATACAGCTGCGATCTCACTGATTTATGCAACAACTGCGGTTTTTTCGGCACGACAACACACGATCCTCTCCCGCGGCAAAGACAAACTCACGATCAACCGTCTGATTTTGTGGAACTGGCCCCGCACCCTACTTTGGAGCGCAGAATTGGCGCTCATTTTGTCAAAAAGATGGTAACCCCCCCCTTCCCCGTTGACGACTTTTCAATAAAATCATATCTCTCAGACAACCACTTTGGTTCTTCAATAGAAGAAGGGAGCGCTGCCATGATTCGATTTTTATCTGTGTTTTTTTCGGTGTTTTTCTTGGTGATTTCTAGCTCTAGGGCAACTCCTGTTGAGAACATCATCATCGGTGATTCGCTTTGCACCTTCATCGATAATGCCAGTAAAAAGGCCGCTCGCTTGAATCCAAAAGGCGATCTAGCCGGAACTTATTTGTGGTACGGCGGCACTACCCTCACCTGGCTCAAAAACGTGCTCGAGAAATACCCCGTCTCTCCCACTGTAAAAAATGTCATTGTCAGCACTGGCACCAACTCATCTTATTCCACCAAAGACGATGTCGCTGGATTAGTCATTTCTCTCAAAGGCAAATTCCCCAATGCCAAATTAATCGTAGTCCCCGGCTCTTGGTGGATCAAGCAACCCAACCGTTGGGTGGTTAAAGTTTCAGAAGAAACCGTTCATCAGTACTACCAACGTTTTGAAGAGCTGGGAGTCACTGTTACTACTCCCGTAGGTGATAGCAGAGTGTGTTGTCACAATGATCCTCACGGAAATTATCCGATTTACAAGACCATCGGCGCAGAGATCGATGCGTTGATTGCAGAAAAATGAATCACTAATTTACCAACCGTAAACGGAACGACGCTTGTCATCGGCATCCACACGATCGCCATTGACGTGTGCTCCCAGCCCTTTTCCGCTCCAGCGTGAGGTTTGATACGCGCCTTTACGAATTTTTTCTTGTTTTACATCCACATCGACAATGGCATTGAAGCCCTTTTGTGCGGCTTGAAATGCCAAACGCAAAATGGTTTCATCGCGATCATCACAATCATCGACTTTGAATGATTCTTTTTCTTTGCTGGTGTAAGGAGGCAGTTTTTTCTGTGAAGTGAAGAAGACATAAACGGCTTTCGCCTGCTCCATCACTTCGTGATATCGATCCAGTTCCGGCGCAACGATAGAATCGTGGCAGTTATTGCAATAATGAGTGTGTTTCAAATCTTCAGGCATTTCTGTCAGAAATGAAAAAGTGGTTTCAGGAAGAATCTGTTCGCATTTTTTGCAAACAGCGTCTCCACAAACTTCGCAATGCAAGGTCGCCTTGGGTTTTCCGCAAGTGACACATTCTTGTGCGCTCATGGATCTTCCTTATTTTGTACGCTTGATCAGATGATGGCCAAATTGGGTTTTGACGATTCCAGAAACCTTACCCACTTCTAGTGCGAAGGCTGCATCTTCAAATGACTGCACCATCATGCCTTTTCCGAATTCTCCCAAAGCCCCACCGCGTCTGCCGGACGGGCATTTGGAAAACTGTTTTGCCAGATCTTCGAATGGAACACCGTCGTTCAGTTTCTTCATAAGGTCTTGCGCTTCATGTTCATGGTCAACCAAGATATGACTTGCTGAAATTTTGCTCATGAAATCATTTTACCGTAATTTTACTATTAAACTCAAATGGTAAACTGTGGTTTACCGCAATATGATCAGATTCAATCAATCACTAAAATAACATTCGGAATACCATTTGTTAATTGCTGGAGAGGTCCTTTAACTTTTCCTTTCATTTCAGACACAAAGTAATCGCTCGAGTTTAAATTTACGCCTCGGGCTTTTCTATTTTTGATCGTTTCAC
>CAZZLF010000098.1:0-7140 GCA_964654965.1 uncultured Bdellovibrio sp. | reverse complement strand
CACCGGTATTTTGGTTTGATCTTTTGAAGACAAGATTGAAAAGATGGTTTGTATCCAGATCATCATTGGAATCTTTTTTTCTGGGAATGTGGCTGGTTCCGATATCCCTTTTTGGAGTGACTGCACTTATGGGACGTGGTCAGGGACTTCACTGGTATTTTCCCTACATTCCATTTTTCTTTCTCTGGGTAGGGCTGCGTTACTCTTTCAGGTCATTGAAAAGTAAACTCCGCTCAATGATGATGATCACGGGTATGGCCTCCCTGGCCTTATTGTATTTTCTATTGTTCCCGAATTCTCCTGTTGGAAAAATGATTTCGAAAAACCATCCCCTGGAATTTGAAATCGCTTTTCACGGTCGTGATTGGGCAGAGTCGATTGCAACTGAAATGAATACGGCTATTTGGGGAGAAAATGATCTGATCGTTTCAGATGGCTATACGTTGACCAGTTTGCTTCACCACGAACTTCATCGCTATTTTCAGAAATACTTTTTTTTCCAACAAGCGAATCTTCCGACGATTGCAAACTGGGGAGGCGGATCCCGTTTTGGAAGGGTATTTGATTGGACTGTGAACTATCGCGATTACGAGGGTAAGAATGTTGCATTCGTCACCGGAAAGTTTTTGTCCGGTGATTCATTTTCAAAATATTTTGATGAATTTAGAATCAGTCAAAAATCCCTGAATGGTGTTTTGTATTGGATTTATTTCGGCCGTGGATTTCATGCCAGCGATTATGTCAACGAAGTCATGAAACCTTCCTGGAAAATATTCTATCCAAAATTCTGGATGGAAAAATATATTCCAGGAAGTTGTCCGTTGAGAAATTCAGATGAATGAACTTTTACTTTGGTTTTCAGGATTGATTGCTGGAAGTATTGATTCCATTGCCGGGGGCGGGGGATTGATTACGCTTCCGGTCTTGTCATCGGTATTAGAACCTGGTGCTCATGCGATTGGAACGAATAAAATAGTCGGAACGTCAGGAGCCTTGATTGCGTTTCTTGTTTATCTGAAGAAACACCCCTTGAGTTTGAAAAAGGGAATTTTATTTCTTGCTGCAATTGGAATGGGGTCCTTGATGGGGTCTCTTTGTTCTCCGCTGGTTCCCAAGATATATTTTCGTTATCTTCTCATCGCGATCTGTCCGGTAGTGCTTTGGTTTTTGATGAACAAGAATATATTCATCCAGGAAGCAAAAGAGCACGGCACCCGGATGGGGACCAAAGCGATGCTGACACTTTTGATCACTGGAACGGTGGTCGGGTTTTATGATGGTTTTTTTGGTCCAGGTGGCGGAACCTTCATGTTGCTCGGGTTATTATGGGCTGCAAAGTTGTCGCTTTTTGAGGCGCTTTTATTATCCAAACTCGCTAACACGGTATCGGCTGGAATTTCCCTCGTTTCTTATTCCTATCAGGGGTTTGTTCACCCTAAAGAAGGAATTTGGATGGCGATGGGGATGGTCCTCGGAGGGTTTATGGGCGCACGCTTTGCGAGTAAGCAGGCTGAAAAAGTAGTACGCCCCGTTTTGGCCGGGGTGGTTATTCTTCTTCTCTTCATTCAATTGAAAGAAATCATCATTTCGGGATAGTTCTTGCGATTCATCCACTTCACGACTAGCCTAAGATTCTGAGATGAACAGTTTGATCACTGCCCGTGAACTCAATGAAGCTCAGTTGAAAAAAATCCTCTCTCTTTCTTTTGAAATCAAAAAAAATCCTGAAAATTTCCGAGAAACCCTGAAGGGCAAAAACGTTTTACAGCTTTTTGTCGAAAACTCCACTCGTACAAAATTATCTTTTGAAACAGCAGTGAGAAGGTTAGGTGGAACCAATATCGGATTCGCCGGTGGATCTTCAAGTCTTAGCAAGGGAGAAACGCTTCTCGATACGGTTCAGACGATTCGCCAGTTCGGAGTAGATGCAATCGTCATGAGACATTCATCCGGTGGGGCAATCGATTGGATTTCAAAAGCAGTGGAATTACCTGCCATCAATGCTGGTGACGGCCAACATGAGCATCCGACTCAGGCTCTGATTGATTCCTTCACTCTTCTGGAGCATTGGGGATTGAATCCGAATCTGGCATCCCCTTTGAATTCAAAAAAGATTCTCATCGCGGGAGATATTTTACACTCTCGAGTTGCCAGATCGAATATTCACCTACTCAGTAAATTGGGCGCAGAGGTGATTTTGATCGGGCCTAAAACTCTGATTCCCGTTGATCTTTCTTTGTTTCCTAAAGTTCAGGTTCTTTACCGGTGGGATCACGAAGAAGGTAAGAAAATTCTCTCAACCGCAGATGCGGTCATGATGCTTCGGGTTCAGCTGGAGCGACAAAAAAGTTCATTTTTCCCCTCTCTTTCTGAATATCGCCATTTTTGGGGAATGACAGTGGATCGTGCCAAACAAATGAAGCCTGAAGCGGTGATTTTGCATCCTGGTCCAATGAATCACGGAATTGAAATCGACTCTGCGGTGGCGGATTCATCTCAGTCTTTAATTCTCAAACAAGTCGAGAATGGAGTTTGGGTGAGAATGGCAGTATTGAAAGAGGTGATGACATGAAACTCTTGATTCAAGGCGGAAGAGCGGTCGATCCGGCATTAGGTCTTGATGATTTTCGCGATC
The DNA here is from genome assembly GCA_964654965.1 of uncultured Bdellovibrio sp. Classification (GTDB taxonomy): domain Bacteria; phylum Bdellovibrionota; class UBA1018; order UBA1018; family CAIMNF01; genus CAIMNF01. The sequence goes on along the minus strand of CAZZLF010000098.1, from coordinate 4,505 downwards.
TGCTCATCGAAGATGGAAAAATCAAGGCGATTGACCTACCGGGTTCTTTTAAAAATTTCGAAGTTCACCCTCAAGTTAAAGTTTTGAATGCCTCCGGAAAAATAATTTCACCCGGTTTTTTTGATGTTCATGTTCATTTGAGAGAGCCTGGTTTTGAACACAAGGAAACCATTGCCAGTGGCACAAAGGCTGCGCTCCATGGTGGATTTACCAGTGTCGCCTGTATGGCAAATACCTCGCCGGTCAACGACTCCGCTTGGACGACAAGATCTATTTTAGAAAAAGCACGTGAGGCAGGAAATTCTCGCGTGTTTCCAATTGGAGCGGTTACCAAGGGATTAAAGGGCGAAGAGCTTTCCGATATCGGAATGATGATTGAATCCGGAGTGCGTGCACTCAGTGATGATGGAATGCCGGTGATGAATTCAGCACTCATGCGAAAGGCGATGGAGTATGCAAGCATGTTTGATGTTCCGGTCATTAGTCACGCAGAAGACTTGAATCTTTCCCTCGGAGCTCCGATGAATGAAGGAGCAGTATCTGCACTACTTGGATATAGGGGTAATCCTGCAGCTTCTGAAGAAATCATGGTTGGCAGAGAAATCGCTCTGGCTCGTTTGACCGGTGCGCGTGTCCATATTGCCCATATTTCGACAAAAGAAGGAGTCGAGCTGGTCCGCCGTGCTAAAGAAGCGGGTTTGCGAATCACGGCTGAGGTCACACCCCATCATCTGATGCTGAATGATCGAGATTTATTGAAATGCAATCATCACGGAAGCCATCGTCATCTTAAAACAGACTATAAAATGGCTCCGCCTCTTCGTTCACCCGGTCACTCCGAAGTGTTGATCAAAGCCTTAAATGAGGGAGTGATTGATATCATCGCTTCTGATCATGCTCCCCACGGTTGTGTCGATAAAGAAACTGAATTTGAGCTTGCTGCAAATGGAATTCTTGGACTTCAAACCACCGTTCCGTTGATGCTGGAACTCGTCCATAAAGATCAATTGAGCCTAACTCGAATGATTTCAGCGCTTTCCACCGCACCCGGAAAATTGTTCTCTCATGTCGTCTCATTGAAGGCGGGAGCGGTGGCGGATCTTACGATTCTGGATCTCGGACAAAGCTGGACCTTGGCTCCTCATGATGTCGTTTCCCTTTCCGTGAATTCCCCATTTATTGGAAGGACTTTTCGCGGTGGTGTGGTAATAACCATGGTTGCAGGCGAGGTAAAATGGATGCATTCCTCGATGCAGGATTCGGTTCAGAAAGGGTTTCGCTCGTGAAGGGTTATCTGGTTGTTTTAGGTGAGGGAAAAAAAGAAATTTTCGAGGGAAAGTGGATTGGCGCTGAACGAAACGCTCCGATCTCAGGTGAGGTGGTTTTTAATACCTCGATGACCGGATACCAGGAAATTCTGACAGATCCATCCTATGCCGGGCAGATCATCGCATTTACTTCTGCGCATATTGGTAACACTGGAGTGAATTCTGAAGATTTTGAAAGCAATCAAATTCATGCACGTGGGGTTTTGATTTCCAATGAGTACAGCGGACGCTCCCATCATCAAGCGGAAGCAACTTTGGATGAGTTTTTGAAAAAGAATAATGTATCTGGTCTCAGTGGTGTCGACACTCGTGCATTAACTCTTTATCTGCGTGAGCGTGGAGTGGTATCAGGTTATCTGGTGACTGAATCGGATTTTAAAAAAGAAAAAATCCCTGAATTCGAATCTGCTACCCATGACTGGATCATGGATGTAACGACTAAAGAGCCTTATTGGCTGAAAAGCACTTCGGCTTTGGCGGCAAAATTCAAAGTTGTGGCTTATGATTTCGGAGTGAAGGCGCAGCTTTTAAGGGAATTGCGTTCTAGAGGTTGTGATGTCTGGGTGGTTCCTGCGGATTACCCTGCAGAAAACATTCTTCAGAAAATGAAAACTGAAAACTGGAACGGAGTCTTTCTTTCCAATGGTCCTGGGGATCCATCTGTTGCAAAATACGCAGTAAAAAATGTGAAAGAGCTCCTTGGAAATATCCCGATTTTTGGAGTTTGCATGGGACATCAGATCTTATCACTGGCGTTGGGTGCAAAAACATACAAATTGAAATACGGTCATCGAGGTGGGAATCAGCCGGTTAAAAACCTCATTTCAAACTCGGTAGAAATCAGCTCTCATAATCATGGTTATGCGGTTGATCCCAGCACTTTACCAAGTGTTGCAAGGGTTTCTCATACAAACTTGAACGATCAATGTTGTGAGGGAATAGAAGTGCCTTCGAAGAATGCATTCTCCGTTCAATACCATCCTGAAAGTTCGCCAGGTCCGCACGATTCCAGTTATTTGTTTGATCGCTTTATTGAGATGATGTCGGTTTAAAATTTAGAATCAAACCCGTAAATGTGTTTCACATCGATATGTGAAAATCGCTGATGTTTCAGCTTCATCTGTGCAAATTGAAGGATGAGGCTGAGGTGTTGGTCTCGATTTTGAAATCTGATTTTTTTGATTTCATTTGCGATAAAAGACTTCATTTCAACGGGGTGAAAGCAGAATCCTTCTGAAAAATAATACTTTCCAGAGTGAGGAAAAATCCGGCCCTCAAAAACATCTCCTCTCGAAAATGCTTGTTTCATGGTCGGCTCCATCACTTTGAAGTTTTTTCTTGAGAACAAATCTTGAACGATCAGCTTTTTTCCGAACCAGGATGACCCTTTGAATACAAAAATGGAATGGATGGAATGAGAAAGATCATCGAAAGCCTGTTTTTGATCAGGAGTCATGCTGGTCTGGTTTTTCCTGATAAAATGAATGATCGGGGTCATGCCCAAGCTGGGGATCAAGCGATCAAAAAGATACCAATCCATGAACAAGCTCATGCGTTGTTCGAATTCTGCGTCGTCATCGTGAACGGTTCCAGATTGTTCAAAAAATTCCTGCTTGGCCTTAAAGACTTCCGGATAAAACTCTCCGGTGGTGTAGGTTTCCATGAGTTGGTTGAGTTTTAAAACAAGTGATTCAGGCATAGGTCAACGCTACGTAAGAATGAGTACATTTGCAAGAATGCCACGCCATGCGATCCTGTAACTTTTTCTTTCGGGTGTTTAAGATTTTTACACCCCTTTGAAATGTTCCTGAAAGGGATGAAAATAAACCCTATTAAAACCATACCTTAATTGTCAGGCATTTGGCATGGATCATGCTCATCTGAATAAAAATGTTTGGAGAGTAAATGATATGAAATTAGTTAAATTATTTTCTGTTCTGGGATTAGTGACGATGATGGTTGCGTGTGGTTCTGGTCAACCGGTAACAGGAATGTATGGAAATCAGTATAATCCGTATGGAACGTACAATTACGGTCAAACGGGAAGCGTCGGTGGAGGCCAGGCGATCTATGGTTCTAACGGACAATTGATCGGATACAAGCGTCAGATTAGTTTATTTAATGGCCAATCTTCTTATTACGGAAGTACGGGAGCTTATCTCGTGCCTGCAAGTTCCATTTCGAATTTAACGATTAATTCGGAAGTAAGTGTGAATGCAGGTGAAAAAATTTACTTCAATCCGATGAATGCAAATTATCGCATCAATAACTCTACCTGCCTTGGTGGAATCATTAACACTTATGGAAACATCAACCCACCGACTCCGATCACTGAAGGAATTATTTCCATAGGAGGAGAAGAGCTGGCTAACGGAATGCCTGCACCTACTTCGGGTGTAGTGACTTTGAGCGCTGAACTTTCTCCATTAAGTGCAATGTGTACTGTTCAGCAATACATCGTTTCTTTGAAGAATGCGGTTTATAAGGAATCTTGCACCAATCTCAACGGTGCGCCAATGCAATGTCCTTAATTTGAAATTCATTTTTTAAGCGTTATTGAAAAGCCTCGGTAAATTACCGGGGCTTTTTTATTGGGGAGTGGTCATTCGAAAGTATTCGTCCTGACGGGCAACTTGAAGCAATGTAATGAAAGCAGGAAATTTTTTCTGCCAATCGAGTTCAGGTAATCTGAGATCCATATATTCCAGCGCTACACAAAGATCCCAACCGGCTTGGGTGAGTCCTTTTGATCCAACTCGGTCGCTCAACCAAATGTCAGCACTACTTTGAGAAAGATGATTTAAGGTATCCACCATGGACTCCGTATGATCCTTTATCCAACGAGTAGACGGAACTTCATGTAATTTTGATTCTTGAAAGTAAAGAACCAGACTCTGCATGATGCCTTCGGCCCAAATGGATGCCTGTCTTGCCTTGATCCTTTCATTTCGTTCCAATGGCCAAATTCCCCCGAATGTTTCATCCAGGTACTCCAAAATATTCATGGAATCAGAAAGTGGACCAATGTCACTCAATAATGTGGGCACCAACCCAAGTGGATTAGCTGAATACAGTTCTGGATTATATTGGAAAACATCCACCATTTTTTCTTCGTAAGATATTTCCAATCGATGAAGAGCAAGACGGATGCGGCGGGCAAAAGGCGAACGTAAACTC
>CAZZLF010000097.1:0-7148 GCA_964654965.1 uncultured Bdellovibrio sp. | reverse complement strand
ACCGGTGTTTTGATCATCGCCATTATCATCTAGACCAGTGGTATAGAAGAATGAGCCCTTGAGGGGGCTTTCAAGAGACACCACAACATGATCCAAACTGGCAGGATTAGCAAAATGGCAGTCGATGTATTGAAACTGATCTTCAGCCAGAGCAAATGATGAAGTAAAAAATATAAACAGGGAAACGGTAATCAGTTGAATCATGTCGAACAGAGTATTACTGGTTGAGCGCTACTTCAATGGCCTTTTTTGCAATAGAGAATTCAAAACCAAGGGAAATGAGTTTTTGAAGTAATTTCTGTTTTCGGGCAAATTCATTTTCAGCTTTTTGCACGGATGACTTGAGGGATGCTTTTTTTGCTGCAGAGACAGCGCGTTCTAGTTCAAGGTCCGTGTTGAAGTCCAATTGTAGAATTTCTTCTTTTAAGCCTTTTTCGGATAGTTTTTGCTGAATATAGCGTTTCCCTTTTCCACGGCGAATGTATTCTCGGTTTAATATTTCTGCATAGCGACGATGGTTAATGACGTTCAGTCTTTCTAATTCTTTTAAAATCTCTTCGATCCAAGTTTTGGCTTCGGGTTGTAGCTTTAAATCCACTTTTCTCAAAAGATAAGACTCGAGACGGGAGCGTGAAGTTTCACGACGCGCGCAGTAAAAAAGAGCTAGATCCATCAGTTTTTTGGATTCTGTAGTCTTGATTGGCGTGGCTCGATATTTTTTTTCTCGAATGGAGGCTTTCATTTAGTCACTTCCATAAAATCATTCTTTGCAAGCGGTAGCGAGAGGTAATTTCAGAATCTTGATGGTCCAGGCGTTCAAACAATGCGACGGGCATGCCAGAGTTCAACCTTGCCATGAAATAACGGGGAGCGTGTTCCATCAATTGAGATTGGATCGAATTGAGAATTTCATGAAGCGCTTGCTTTTTTCCTTGCAATAACGCTTCAGCCTGGCGTTCTTCGATCAATGTTGAAAATACGTGGGTAGATACCTGGTCAAGGGAATGAAACGAAGAAAGATCAGTGATGTGGGTTCGAGCATCTAGTTGTTTTAAAACGTAATCAAGTTCAGAACATTGATCCAAAACGACATCACTGGATTGAGTTCGGGTAAGCGCTTTAAGGTGTCCAAGGGTTCGCGCTTTTTTTGCCAAGTCTTCAGCTATGACCCTGACGTAGGTTCCGCTTTCGCAACGTACATGAAATGTTAGCTCACTGAAGCTTTGAAGGCTTGAAGGTGGGTTTGGATTTACCTTGAACTCGTGAATTTTTTTTAGAATTGCTTTACGTTCTACCTCAATTCCTTTTCGAGCTAGGGTGTGTAAGGGTTTACCCCCCATTTTCTTTGCAGAATGCATGGGAGGTATCTGCCAGTATTCATTTTTTACGAAAGTATCGGCTATTTTTTGCCATTCATTGGAACTTAAATTAGGAATGGATTCGGTTTTGACAATTTTACCGGTGAGATCTGCAGTATCAGTCTGAGATCCCAGATTGATGATGCCTGAGTAGGACTTTGTGGAATGTAGGTAAGTATCGGCTAGTTTGGTTGCCTCTCCGATCAGGATAATCAGGGCTCCGGTCGCAAATGGATCGAGTGTTCCTCCGTGGCCGATTTTAAAACCTTTTTCGCAATATCCATTTTTGGTCAGCGATATTTTGAGACGTGTGACCACGTCGCTGGAAGTGAGTTCAGCGGGTTTATTGATCCAGAGTGCACCGGAAAGCATTATTCAGATTTCTTGGAGCCTTTTTCGGCCTCGAGTTGTTTTAAAATCTCATTCACTCGAAGGGTATTTTCCAGGCCTTTGTCTTCCTTGAATACCAGATCAGGCATGAAGCGAAGCTGCATGACTCCCGCAAGCTGTTTTCTTAGGAATCCCTTCGCCTCGCGAAGGGATTCTAGAACCTGTTTGGTTAAATCCGGATCAGTGTGGGTTTGATCGATTGAAACTATGGAAATAAACACAGTTGCCTGTTTTGCATCACGGGTAAGTTCAACATTGGTGATGGTAACGAAAGGTACACGAGGGTCCTTCAGTTCACGATTGATGATGAGTGAAAGCTCATCTTTCATCAATGAGGCTACACGGCTGATTCTAAGTGCATCCATTTTTTACTGCTCCTATCGATCGTCAATCGGAACTAAAGTTCCTGACTTACCATTTCAATTTCGTAAGCTTCGATCAAATCACCGACTTTAATGTCATTGTAACCATCGATTCCCATACCGCACTCATAGCCTTGAGCGACTTCTTTGGCGTCGTCTTTAAAGCGCTTGAGCGAGTTGAGCTTTCCATCAAAAATGATACGGCTATCACGCAGCAAGCGAACTTGTGCGTTTCTGACCAGTTTTCCATCGATGACAAAACATCCGGCAATTGTCCCCGCTTTTGGAAGCGAGAACGTTTGACGAACTTCTGCACGACCAAGGTAATTCTCAACTCGTTTTTTATCGAGAAGACCTGCCATGGAGTTCTTCACATCATCAAGAAGTTCGTAAATGATGTTATAAGTCTTGATTTGAATGCCTTCTGATTCAGCTAAAGCTCTGGCCTTTGTTTCAGGTCGAACGTTGAATCCGATGATGATTGCATCTGAAGCATTGGCAAGCATGACATCACTTTCAGTGATCCCACCTGCGGCAGCAAGAACGACCTTAAGCTTAACTTTTTCTGTGGATTGTTTGATCAAGCTGTCTTTGACAGCCTCAACCGATCCGTAAACGTCAGCTTTGAGAATCACGCGAAGTTCTTTGACTTCACCAGCCTGAGCTTTTGCAAAAAGATCTTCAAGAGAAGCCTTGGATGACATCGATTTCTTATCTCTGGCAATCTGTACGCGGTGATCAACCAACGCTTGAGCAGCTTTTTCATCTTTAACTGCATCAAAGGTATCACCCGCATTTGGAATCCCATCAAAACCGAGTAATTCTACAGCGATTCCCGGAGTGACATCTTTCACTGCTTCACCCAAGTGGTTGGTCATTGCTTTTGCACGTCCCCAGCAGGTTCCGCTCACCACGATATCTCCATGGTGAAGAGTTCCGCGATTTACCAAAAGACTTGCAACTGGCCCACGGCCTTTTTCCAAGCGTGACTCGAGAACCACACCTTTGGCCAAAGACTGATAATTAGCTTTCAGATCTTGAACTTCTGCAACTAGAAGAATGCTTTCCAGTAATTTATCCAAATTGGTTTTCTTCAACGCTGAAACTGGAACGTAGATGGTGTCTCCACCCCAGTCTTCGGCAAGAAGATCAAGTTCGGCGAGACCTTGCTTAATTTTTTCCGGATTCGCACCAGGCTTATCCATCTTGTTGACGGCAACAATAATCGGTACTCCGGCTGCTTTGGCATGGGAAAGAGCCTCTCGAGTTTGAGGCATCACTCCGTCATCCGCAGAAACAACGAGAATTACGATATCGGTGGCACTAGCGCCGCGTGCACGCATGTTGGTGAATGCTTCGTGGCCTGGCGTGTCGATGAAGGTAATGAGTTTGTCATCTTTTTTAATCGTGTAGGCACCGATATGCTGGGTAATTCCACCTGCTTCACCTGCGGCAACATTCGCTTCACGAATTGAATCCAACAGAGTTGTTTTACCGTGATCGACGTGACCCATAATGGTCACCACTGGTGGACGGTGTTGAAGGTTTTCAGCTTTATCTTCAGAAGAATCGAGCATTGATTCTTCTTTGAAGGCGATATTCTTCACTTCAAAATTGAATTCAGAAGCGATTAACGTCGCTGTATCAAAGTCGATTGACTGATTCATGGTCGACATTTGACCCATTTTCATCAACGCCTTGATCACATCATTAGCTTTGACCGCCATTTGTTGTGCGAAATCCCCAACTTTAATGGAGTCGCCCATTTCAACAACGCGTTTGTGAGCAGCTGCAACCGTAATTTCAGTGCGATTTGTCTGTTTGCCCAATGGAGCCTTCTTCTTTTTTGGAATGAAGATCATTTCTTTTTTGCGATAATCCGCAAATTTCACATCTTCAGGTTTGACTACGGCATCGAATGCTTTTGGTCCGCGTTTTTTGGCTTCCTCTTCGGCCATGCGATCAAGATTTTCTTTATCGACTCGACCGAATTTGAAATTGTCCCGATCCGACTTGAATTTGTTTTCAGCAGTTCCAGGAGCAAAGTTTTTTCCTGCAGGTCCGCCTGCCGGAGCAGGACGAGTCGCTGGTTTGGCAGCTATGGGTTTGGCGGCCTCAATGATTCGAAGTCCTCCGGTTTTTTTCAGGCCATCTTTTGGCTTGAAAATAGTCAGAGTAGTTTCCGTTCTTCGAATGACAGAAGTAGTGGTTTTTCCACCCTCGGTTTTGACCTCGGTTCGAACTGTTTCCACTTTTCCATCTTGAGGAGAAGGCGTAACTGTTGAAACCGTCTGTAAAGCGACTGGTTTTTCAGGAACTGTTTCAATTGCGACTTCTAATTCAGTTTCAGGAGCACTGATGACTTCAGGCTCAATCACTAGAACTTCCTGTTCAGGTTTGGTCAATACAGCTTTTGATGCTTCTTCTTTTGAAACTTCTTTGGTGGTTTCCGTAGAAACAGTAGAAGTGACAGTTTGGGTAGCACCATCTGACAATAATCGACGACGAATCACAGTAGAGGAAGATGACGTTGCTTCTCCTGGTGCTGGTGTGGATACAGCTGGAGCTGCAGCAGTGGCCGCCTTCTTCCGGGTGGCAGTTTTTGGTTTTGCGGTTTCTGTGGAAACCGGAGCTGCAGCAACTGGAGTTACTGGAACAGATTCACTAGTTCCTGAGGCTCTTCTTGCCACAACTTTTTTGACAGAAGCGCTTTTGGATTTAGCGGAAGAATCGATTGCCTTGGCTTTTGAAGTGGCACCGTTCTTAAGATTGGAGCGCGCTTTTTCGACATCCGCATCCGAAAGTTCACTCATGTGGTTTTTCACAAGGATTTCGATGGAGTTCAATTTGTCGACAAGCGATAAAGAATCAATTCCTAGTTCTTTGGCTAGTTCGTATACCTTGAGTGGTTCACGATCGGTCATTCATTTGCTCCTTCAGATTGTTGAATCAATTCCTTGATTTTTTGATCGGCAGTTTTTGCTTCACCAGATTCCGCTAGAGATGCAGAAGATGCTTGCACTCCAAGAACGAATGGAGCGCCTTCATCCACCAATTGTTGAGCTTTTGCTTTAAGGCGTTCTGCGGTTTCTTTTTCTTCAAATCCAGGAACCTTGGCAAGGAATTCCAGGGTACACTCGGAAAGTTGCTTGATATTGAGAATACCTGCTTGGGAAAGACCACGCGCTAAAGTTTCATTTAAGCCGTCGATGTTTACCAAATTGGCAATGGCGTCCTGAACACGTTTCTGAAGTTTTGTTTTGGAAATAATATCCAGTTTCCAACCGGTGATGTTAGCTGCAAGGCGAACATTTTGACCGCGTTTTCCAATCGCCAGAGAAAGCTGAGAGTCTTCAACCATGATTTCCATGGCTTTGGTTCGGTCGTCGATTCGAATCGAGGAGATTTCAGCTGGAGAAAGTGCTGAGCGAGCAAACACCATTGGGTTGTCTGACCAAGGGATGATGTCGATCTTTTCACCCTTCAATTCTTGAATCACTTGTTGAACCCGGGTTCCTTTCATGCCGACGCAAGCGCCAACAGGATCAATGTCTCGATCTTTTGAAATAACGGCCATTTTTGCACGAGATCCTGGTTCGCGTGCGCACTGTTTGATTTCAATGATTCCATCACGAATTTCAGGAACTTCCTGTTCAAACAATTTCATCAAATATTTTGGACTGGTACGGCTAATATAAAGAGCTGGTCCTTTGGTGGTAGTGACAACATCAACCAGCAAAGCTTGAATGCGATCACCGGGTTTATAGGTTTCACCAGGAATGATTTCATTCTTAGGCAGGAGGGCATCGGTTTTTCCAAGGTCAATTACCAGATTACCTCGCTCCATACGGCGTGCGATTCCGGAAACGATCTCACCTTTGAGTGGTAAGTATTCATTGAAAATAATGTCGCGTTCCGCGTCACGCACTTTTTGAAAAATGATTTGTTTTGCAGTTTGAGCATCGATCCGACCAAAGCTTGGAGTTTCGACCTTCACACCGAGTTCGTCACCGACTTGAGCTTGTGGGTCCAGTTCCAATGCTTCTTCAATTTTGATTTCTTCGGACTCTTCAAGCATTTCATCGTCGCTTTCCACGACTTTTTTGAAGAGGTAAAGATCAACGTCTCCAGAATCTTCATTATAGTGAGCCTCGAGGATTGCATGAGGGCCATATTTCTTTTGAGCTGCAGCAAGGATCGCTTGTTCAATAGCACTGATAATGATTTCTCTTTTGATTCCACGATCACGGCCAACAGATTCAATGACACGGCTTAATTCAGATAGGTTCATGGTTATTTCGCTCCATTCTTATTTTTTTTGTCTTTTTTATCTTTCTTGGAATCTTCTGGAAGATTGAGGTCAGGCTCCAGGTGAGCTTTTGCCACAAGTTCCATTGGAATCCGGATCAAGGTTTCATGATTGATTTTTCTGGTTCCATCTTCTGGCGAAGCGCCAAATAAAATGGATTGAGTGTCCGCTTCAAAACCACGGATCATTCCAAAAAAGTTTTTTTGCTTAGGGTTTTTCGCACTGTATTCAGGCGCAAGTGTTTCATCAGCAGTGAGAGCACGAAATGTTTGTACTCTTCCGATTTGACCAGCAAAGCGGTTGAAGTCTTCTGATTTTTGGAGCGGGCGATCGATTCCTGGAGATGAAACTTCCAGCTCATAAGGACCATTGAAGATCGCAGTCACCAAATTGTTTTCCTCTAGAGGTTGATCAAGCTCATGAGTTGCCTTAACGCAATCCTCAATCGAAATTCCACCTGGTTTGTCGATATAAAGTCTTAAGGTTTTCTCTCGGTGATTGACAACCTCGAGAGCAACCAATTCGAAGCCGATTTTGGCAAGACGGTCTTCGACCCATTGTGAAAGTTGATTCACAGGAGTGGCGGATTGAATTGATGTGGATGCGTGGTTTTCCATCTACTATTCCAAGTTAATAAAAAAGGCGGGATCTGTAAGAACCCGCCTAAAGTTAGATCATCTTTTAGGATCGACAGTTAAATTAACCCAAAACCTCATTTGATTGAAGGAT
>CAZZLF010000096.1:0-7168 GCA_964654965.1 uncultured Bdellovibrio sp. | reverse complement strand
GAGTAGTTTCCAAAGCGGCAACCAAAAGATGCGGTGAGTAATGCTGTAAATACCCCGATTAATCTTAAATTCCTAAATTTATCCATGAGAATCCGTCCTCAGTTGTCTGATCGGTAAGAATCCACTTCTCATGAATAGGTAGAAATTGCCGGTTAAGGTTATGCCTAACCGAGTCAGTCCTAGGATCTCATTAAATGACCCACCAAATTTTTGACAGCCATTCTCTTGTGTTTCTGGATTCGGTGCTTCTACACTGCATAGGAGAGGCTTCAATGGGATTCATCATCAATAGTGCAGCATTTTTGTTCGTCTACTTTTTGAGCTCGATCGCCAATGCGGCATCTACCGAAACTTTCCTTGAAAATTCTTCAGATGCTCCCATCATTCCTTTTATTCAATCAGCTCGAGCTTCCATCGATGTTGAAATTTATGAAATTAAAAACACGAACGTTCAAAAAGCAATTTTGAGTGCGATGGATCGCGGCGTGAAAGTCAGAGTGATCCAGGAACCCGAGTCTGTTGGAAGTAATTGTCCTGTCTTTGAAAAAATTTACGGACATGATCCAGCAGAGTGCCGTGTTCAAAAAGAATTTGTTCAGAATGTCCGGGCCAAGGGCGGACAGTATATTCCATTTGCTTTCACTCAATTTTGTGGGACAGGAAAGTACCGTTGCTTAGAGCATGGCAAGATGATCATTGCCGACCGAGATCGCGTGTTGATCAGCACTGGCAATTTTAATCCGACGAATCTCTGTGATCCGACCGGGATCCCGATGCAAGCACTTCTCACGAGATGCAATCGCGATTACTCAGTCATCAGTACCGATCCAAATGTGGTTTCATCATTCACGGCAGTTTTTGATTCTGATTTCAAAAGTAAGGCTTATGATCTTTCTGTAATTTTGAATTCTGCTACTGCAAAAAAAATTACGGTAAGTCCTTTTTCCCTTGATCCGCTGGTGAAGTTTATTCTTTCTGCTAAGAAAACTATTCTTCTTCAAAATCAATACATGAAGAATCCTGAATTAAATCAGGCATTGATCGCGGCGGCAAAAAAAGGGGTCAAAGTATTTGTCATGGTGAACAGCATCTGTACATTCAATCGACCCGATCCTGTCCGTGATCAAGATGCTATTGATCTTTGGAAAAACACTTTTAAATCTTTTGACTCTGCTGGGATAAAATCCCGCAATTTTACCAAAAAGATTTCAATTCAAGGCTATTCTGGTTATCTCCATGCAAAGGCTATTGTGATTGATGGAGAGCGTGCATGGGTAGGATCGGTGAATGGATCCACCATGGCGACATCCCAAAATCGTGAATTCGGGATATTTTTTGAAGACAAAGAACAAGTTCAAAAACTTGCCAATTTCATCGCAAATGACTTCAATGATTCCAACACAGAATCCTGGCAAGAAAGTCTGGATTGCCTGAAAGACTAAGGCTGATTCATGAATCCAAATTTTCGCTGGTTGGTGATCGCGCGTTTTCTTTTCGTGCTGGGTACTCAAACTCAAGCTGTTCTCATGGGATGGAAGATGTACGATTTAACCCATGACCCACTTCAATTGGGCTTGATCGGTTTGGCTGAAGCAGGACCGGCTCTTTCCTTGGCTTTATTTTCCGGATGGTTGGTCGATCAATTCAATCCTCTTTATTTTTATCGCATGACTCTTGTGTTGAGTTTTATCTCCATAGCTTTGGCAAGTTTTGCGAGTGGGCCACGAGAATTATTTATTGCCGCTATTCTCACTGGAATTGCAAGAAGCTTCACCAGTCCAGCGGCCAATAGCGTGATTCCTAGAATTGTAAATCGAGATGAAATCAAAAAATCTTCTGCTTTTACCACTATTGCGTTTAAAGCAGGAATGGTGATTGGGCCCGGAATCGCTGGTCTGCTTCTCGCTGTTCAAGGTTATCGACTTCCTTATTTGATAGCGATGATCTGTCTCATGGTTGCATTTATTTGTGTTTGGAGAATCGATTATTCGCATCCTAAAAAAGTGAGCACCAAAAACCCCGCTCTTTTTGATGAGCTTTTGGTGGGAGTAAAATTTGTTTTCAAGCATCCGGTTCTTTTATCGGTCATGAGCCTTGATATGTTTGCGGTACTTTTTGGTGGTGTGGTTGCCATTTTACCGATCTATGCGGCGGAGGTCTTGAGGGTGGGGCCGAATGGATTGGGGTGGTTGAGAGCATCTCCAGCCATCGGAGCAATCTTGATGAGTGTTTATTTGATCAAAAAACCAATTTCTCAAAAAGCCGGACCGGCATTGCTTTGGTCAGTCTTTGGTTTTGGTGTTTGTATTTTGATTTTTGGAGTTTCAACCCATTTCTGGATTTCGTTTGTCGCACTGGCGGTGAGTGGTGCTTTGGATGCGATTAGTATGGTGATCCGATCGGCAGCGGTTCAGCTTTTTTCACCGGAACCAATGAGAGGAAGAATCGGAGCCGTGAATGCGATTTTCATTGGCTCTTCTAACGAGATTGGACAGTTCGAATCAGGGGTAGCGGCAAAGCTTTTAGGGACGGTTCCATCGGTAGTTTTCGGAGGTACGATGACTCTCGTTACCGTAATTTTAGTGTTCTTGGGGTCTAAAAAGCTAAGAACTCTCCATCTGGACTAAATTAAGCTTTAAATTACATTGATTTAGTTAATCCGATGCTCAAGGGATTATTGCTGTGACAATATGCGTTGCGTGTGGTACCCTCGTTCGAATTCATGAAAAATTTCGAAGAAATAGCATTGTCCGAACCCATCCGTAAAGCCCTGGCCCAGATGAACTTTAATACTCCGACTCCGATCCAGGCAAAGGCGATCCCTATTGCGCTGACGGGGCAGGACCTCATCGGTTGCGCTCAGACCGGAACCGGAAAAACCGCCGCCTTTTCCATTCCCATTATTAATACCCTGATTAAAAACAAGGACCAAACTGCGTTGATTCTTGCTCCCACCCGTGAGCTTGCAATTCAAATCACGGAAGTGCTTCATTCTTTGACCGAGTATTGCAAACATATTCGCGCTGTAAATTTAATTGGCGGAATGTCGATGCAGCAACAGCTTCGCAATGTTCAAAAAGGATATCGAATTCTGATTGCCACTCCTGGACGCTTGCTCGATCATACCGAACGCAATCCGAAGTTATTGTCGAAGGTTTCCATGTTTGTTCTCGATGAAGCAGACCGGATGTTGGATATGGGATTTGCCCCGCAATTGCGCAGAATTTTCCCCCTGCTTCCACAAAATCGTCAGACATTACTCTTCTCTGCAACCTTACCGGATGAAATCATCAAAATTGCTCATCAAATCACCCGTAATGCCCAGAAGGTTCAAGTGGGGGCTGTTTCAGTTCCAGCTGAAAACATCAGTCAAAAGGCGAAAGCCCTGAATGGAGAGCAAAAAAGTGATTTGTTGCTCGACGAATTGAATCAGCGTCAGGGTTCGGTTCTGGTCTTTGTTCGTACACAAAAAAGGGCAGATCGAGTTTCAAGAAATTTGGAAAGTTACGGAATGAAAGTAACTCGGATTCACGGTGGAAGAAGCCAAGGTCAACGCAATAAGGCCCTCAGTGATTTTCGAGACGGCCATGTTCGTGTTTTGGTTGCGACAGATATTGCTGCCAGAGGAATTGATATTTCACACGTAGCACATGTAATTAATTACGATTTGCCGCAAGTTCCTGAAGATTATGTTCATCGTATCGGTCGAACCGCAAGAGCGGGTAGAGCAGGTGAGGCGATGTCGTTTATCAGCTCTGACGATGTTGATCAGTGGAGAGATATTGAGAAACTTCTGAAGCAAAAAGGAATTCCTAGCCCTCTCAGTCTTTCTAAAAACGTGAAAGCAACTCAAAGACCGCAGCAGGTGCATCGTCCAAAACAAAAGCGTTTTGGCAGTTCAAAACCTCAAGGTCCTGCAGGTGCGGGCAGAAATTAAAAATGAGTAACCTGAGTTATTCCCATTCGATGGTTGCCGGTGGTTTTGAAGTAACGTCGTAAACCACGCGATTTACACCACGTACTTCATTGCAAATTCGGGTAGAAACTCTACCTAGAAACTCCAATTGGAAAGGGTAGAAGTCTGCAGTCATTCCGTCTGAGCTGGTGACGGCTCTCAATGCGATGACCTGAGCATGGGTTCTGCCATCTCCCTGAACTCCGACAGTATTCACTGGAAGCAAGATTGCCATCGCTTGCCAGATCTGGTCGTAAAGTCCTTCATGTTCAAGCATCGAAATAAAGATTTCATCTGCTTGTTGAAGAATTTTGATTTTATCACGAGTAATTTCTCCCAGAATCCGAACTGCAAGTCCGGGACCGGGAAAAGGATGACGTTTAATAAAAGATTCAGGAACTCCCAGTGTTTTTCCGATTTCTCGAACTTCGTCTTTGAACAAATCTCGAAATGGTTCTAAAAGTGAAAAATTCAGATCTTTTGGAAGTCCACCGACATTGTGGTGAGTTTTGATCGTATGAGAAAGTTTGTCTCCGCCCGAACTCTCAATGACATCGGGGTAGAGAGTTCCTTGAACGAGGTGAGTAGGTCGTTTGCCCAGTTTTTTCTCAAGCTCTTTGGCTGACTGGTCAAAAACCGAAATGAATTCCGCACCAATGATTTTTCTTTTTTTCTCAGGGTCACTGACTCCGGCAAGTTTTTGCAAGAATTGATCTTCAGCATTGACTCTAGTTACCGGAAGGTGCAGCTGATCAGTGAACATCTTCATCACCCTGTTGCCTTCTTCGAATCGAAGTAATCCAGTGTCGACGAAAATGCAATGCAAGCGATTTCCAAGAGCTTGATGAACTAAAGTTGCTGCAACAGTGGAATCCACTCCACCCGATAAGGCACAAATAACATGTGCATCAGAAGGAACTGAGGTTTTGATCTTTTCAATCTGGTTCTGGATGATGTTTTCTACTTTCCAGTCTGCTTTTAGGCGAGCGCAGGTTTCAAAAAAGTTTTTCAAAATCAAAGTACCATATTGAGTGTGAGCAACTTCGGGATGAAACTGAATGCCGTAATAGGGTTTTGACTCATGGGTCATCGAGGCAACAGCACCTTCAGCGCTGGTGGCGATTTTTACAAATCCAGCCGGTAATTTTTCCGTTTCGTCACCATGAGACATCCAGGCTTCAAATGCGTCGATTCCTTGATAAAGTGGGTTAGTGATGTCGACATTGACTTTCATGCGCCCGTATTCCCGTTTATGAGCGGGTTTTACAGTCCCACCAAATTGCCGAACCATGAGCTGCATTCCGTAGCAGATACCGAGTACGGGTAGTTGATGAGATTCGATCCAATTCCAGAAACCAGTAGCAAGTTGAGGGCTTCCTTCTTCGTAGGTGCTTGCAGGGCCTCCAGAAAGTACAATTGCAGATGCCTGAAAATCACGAATTCGTTCGAGCTCCGTTGTTCCTGGAAGAATGAAAGAGTAATAGCCTAATTCTCGACAACGTCGGGCGATCAACTGGGTGAATTGAGAACCAAAATCAAGAATAAGAATTTTATTGTTCATAAATGGGTAGCTCTATGACGAAACATGTATGAGTTGAGTTTTGATCATAATAAAGCTTTCCGCCATGATCTGCAATAATTCCATTTGAAATGCTCAAACCCAAGCCGGTTCCTTTTCCCATTTCTTTGGTGGTAAAAAAAGGTTGCATCAGTTTTGTTTGAATTTCGGGGGAAATTCCCGCACCACTATCGATCACTTTGATTTTCAATGAATGGTCTGTCAAAGAAGTGTTGATTTCAACCCAGGGAGAATTCATGGAAGAGATTGCATCAAAGGCATTATTCATCAAGTTGAGTAGAACTTGAGACAGCTGCTCTGGTCTGCCCAAGATGAAGGGGTCAGCCGCATTTTGAATTCGAATCTGAATCGAATTGAATTTGAATTTTTCGTGACAGAGAGCAAGCGTGTCTTCGATCACTTGAGAAAATTTGAATTTGATTTTGGTATCGTGACTTGAGTTTCTAGATAAATTTCTAAGACCTTTCACGATTTTTGCGACACGAAGGATGGTGTCTTCGATTTTAGTCAGTCGATCCATCAATAAGGTTCTGTTTAATTCTTTGTCTTCTGAATCTTTGAGGTTTTTTTTGATCAAAGCAGCCAGTGCAGAAATGATGGTCAAGGGGTTGTTTATTTCATGAGCGATTCCTGAGGCCATTTCTCCTAGGGCAGACATTTTGGAAGTATGAATGAGTTTTGCTTCTTGCTGCCGCAAATTTTCTTCTAGGTTTACCTGCTCGGTGATGTCTTCAATTACAGTAAAAACCCTTACTTCTTTTTTGCTTTCAATTTTGATAAACTTTGCATTTAATTTGACCCAAAATGGTTCGCCATTTTTTTTGATATAACGTTTTTTTGTGTTGATATCCAGCCCGGAATCAACCATTTGTTTCCATTTTATTTGGGTTAATTCTAGATCACCTGGGTCAGTGATGTCGAGAATGGTCTTTAGCTTTAATTCTTCGCCGGTATATCCGATCATTTTTTGAAAGGCAGGATTCGACTCTTTGATATGCATCTTTGAGTCTACTTCAATCATTCCAAGCGGGCTGTTTTCAAAAATGGTTTTAAATTTGATTTCGCTGTTTACTAGTTCAGAAATGTCGTTAAAGGTGCTGAGTACTTGTGTGGGAGTGGTGTCTCCATTTTTAAATATCGGAGTACTGTTGACGCTGATCCATCGAAAATCATCATTGTTGAGAGTTACACCGACGATCTCATTTCGATATGATTTCCCCGTAACTAATGACTTCATTGCTGGATAATCTTTCATTAAAAAGGGAGACCCATCTCTTCGGATGGTTTTGAAGTTTGGCTTCGTGGAGGGTCTTCCGTAAAGTTGGTCTTCGGTAAGCCCAGTGATCTCAAGGGCAGCTCGATTGAATTCCAAGATCTGATTCTTGTCATCAATAAGAATCATTCCTTCTGCCATGTTTCCATTCAGGGTTTTTAGTTTTAAATTGCTTTCTTGAAGTTTTATGTTTTGTTTCTTCATCTCTAACAAGGTGATGATTTGCTGTGAAAGAATTTTTAGAGATTTGAATTGAAGCTCAGTCAATTTTTTGGGTTCATGGTCGACCACACAAAGTGTTCCGATTGATTTACCGCTAGGCGTGATCAATGGGGCTCCAGCATAAAAACGAATTGCCGGT
>CAZZLF010000095.1:0-7170 GCA_964654965.1 uncultured Bdellovibrio sp. | reverse complement strand
AACTGTAGTGGATATTTGTGCGTGCGATCCATGGCATCGGCGAGTTGGAGCAGGGAGAGCAGCTTCAGAAAAATCGGTCTCAATTCGTCTTTTTTTTCGTAAGGAATTTTCCCTGATTTCTCAAGCATTTTCTCTTCTTTGTGATACCGGCACAAATGGGCAATCAGATTGGATTCCCATTCATGCATTCCCACAAAGTGAGCGTTTTTCACGATGTATTCTGAATGTTCAGAGTGGTGAGAGTGGCTGACCATTTCACCGACGTCATGAAGAATGGCGGCAGCAGAAAGATAGTGTTTCCATTTTTGCTCTAGATGATGAATCGATTTCAGTTCATCAAAAAGCCATTCTGCATGCATTCGAACCGTTTGAGCATGACGGTGATCCATGCTCCACGACGAAATTCTTTTTTCAACATCTGCAAGAGCAAAGGTTGAGGCTTTGGAAAAGCTGGCATGATAATGCTGAAGTTCATCAACTAAAATACCATCTCTTAATGCAAATTCGGTGGAACGAATTTCTTTAGTTCCTAGCAACTGTGCAATTTCATCTAATAAGATGGCGCCGGCGAGGATTAGATCCACGCGTTTTGGCTCCATTCCTTTTAGGGAAAGCAACTCTTCGGTAGTTTTGTCTTCGATGAGTTGAACCGTCTTGCTGAGATCTTTGGTGCTAAAAGGTTTTGCTGAAGCGTCTCGGTTGCCATGCACCAGTTTTGCAACTGCAATCACACTTCCGCTGGAACCAATCAATTTCGCCGTTTTCGGCCATCGATCGATCATGATCTTGGGAACAACGAGACTCTTGATGAAACTTCTCAGTTCTAAAACAGGGTCTGATTTCTTTTTGCCTTGTGTGATTTTTTGGGGAGGTTGGGTCTTGAGAAAGACCTGTTGAAGTTTTGCCACTCCGAGATTGAAACTATGGGAGTGCAGGATTTTTTTTCCTTTGCAGATTGAAACCTCGGTGCTTCCTCCGCCGATGTCGATCATGGCGTAGGTTTCATTCGGGGTCTTGTCAAAATAAAGAATTCCCTTGGCAATGAGGTCGGCTTCTTCTGCCCCAGTAATGGCTCTAAAATGGATTCCTGATTTGGATTCCATTTCAGTAAGAAAGGCTTCGCCATCTGAGGCATCCCTCACTGCGGCAGTGCCAAATGCAACGATTTTATCGACATGAAGAGCGTCCATCGTTTCTTTGAACGATTTCACGGCTTCCAGTGTGCGGCGTTTTCCCTCGGTTGAGAATTTACCAGACAAGAATAAGTCTTGTCCGAGTCTAACCATCGTTTTTTCACGATAGAGACGACGATGCTGAACCATACCCTTACGATTAGAGCTGATTTCGTGAACATCGAAGCGAATCGAATTCGTTCCTAGATCGATAATCGCAAGACGCATTTTTGAAAAGGATCAATTAGCGAGCGCGGTTAAGCTTGCGCTTTTTCATTTTCTTGCTGCGAGCGCGGTCGATTTTGTGAGAGCTCTCAACAGGGTTCTTTTTGTATTCGGTTGCGCGATCGCGCTTCATTTTTGTTTTTTTAACTCTGAGACGTGTTGCCATGAAAGAATTGTTATCATGCCTGTTTCAGCTGGTCGAGTAATTTTCTTATGGCTTGACGGAGCTGATCCTGGGTCCCAGAGTTTTCAAGGATGTAGTGGGCATATTTCAGTCTTTCAGAATCACTCATTTGGGCTCGGATCATCGCCTCTGCAGCAGAAGTAGAGATCTGGTCCCTGGTCTGAATTCTTGAACTTTTTAGGCTGTCAGGGCAAGTCACCACAATCAATCCATCAAAGTCATGAGATCTTCCGGCTTCGATGATGAGAGCGGCCTCATAGAGAAGAAAAGGGGGGCGTTGATCGCGAGGGAGTTTTTCAGCAGCAACCTCGATTTTTTTCATTTCCCCTTCGCTGGCAGTTTGAATCAGAGGATGAAGGATGGCTTCCAAGTCGCGCTTGGCTTCAGGGTTCTGACTCAACAATTGACGAAGCTGATTTCGATCAACTGTTCCAAAGCGTTTTAGAATGGCGGCATGAGCCGGCTGCCCGGGTTCACGTAGTTTTCGTGCTAGGGCATCCGCATCGATGGAAGGAATTCCCAGTTCGTTGAATATTTTTACGACAGTGCTTTTTCCAGAGCCAATTCCACCCGTGATGGCAAAACGTTTCATTTGGCTTGCTCCCAGTAACGATCCATTTCTTCCAGGGTCGCCTGTTCGGGAGTTTTGCCTTCTTTGGCCAACGATTGTTCAACATGGCGGAAGCGGGATTCGAATTTTCGAAGCGTATTTCTCAACGCTGTTTCAGGGTCGATTTTATAAAAATGGGCGATATTGCAGGCTGAGAATAATACGTCACCCAATTCGCTTTCAATTTTAAGTTTTTCATCAGGGGTCACTGAGTTTTCAGGGTGTGAATGGCATTCATCGGTGAGCTCGGTGACTTCTTCTTGAAGTTTGTCCAGAGGGCCTTTGACATCAGGCCATTGAAAGCCGACCTTTGTTACTTTTTGAATCACACTCATCGTGCGCTGAAATCCTGGCATTCCCTTTGGAATGGTGTCAAACACGCTGGAGGTAGGGGTGTTTTTTTCAGCTGCTTTGATTTGCGCCCAGTTTTTTACGACATCATCTGCACCATCTACTTTGGTTTCACCAAACACATGAGGATGTCGACGAATCATTTTTTCATTGAGTTGAAGGGCGATGGATTCAAATGAAATGGAAGGAACGGTTTCGCTTGCCATTTCGGCATGCAAAAGAATCTGAAGCAGGACGTCTCCCCATTCTTCAACGAACGATTTTTGAAGAGAGGAATTTTTCAAGTCTTCAGCAGTGTGAATCTGATCCAGTACTTCCATCGTTTCATAAGTCTCTTCTATTAGGTAAGGACGAAGGGATTGATGGGTTTGTTTACGGTCCCATGGACATCCGCCCGGTGCGCGCAGGCGATGAATGGTTTTGAGCAGTTTTTTTAATGCTTCAAGGCTTTGTTCTTCATTGTAGGGCATGCTTTCTCTTTGGTATCATGGATCAATGCCTCCAAAAATGAAAAAAGCGGTAGTGACCACGCTCGAAATTGAGAAGTATGCCCAGTTGTCCCTGAAAAAGTGGTTGAAAGCCGTGGATTCCCATCCCTCTTTGAAGAGTCGAGTTTTTGGAAAATTAAAAGAAAATGCGAATGTTCGAATCAGCGTGGAAATGACAGTTTGTAACGCAAATCGCATGAGTCGTTTGAACCAGCAGTATCGAGGAAAGTCGGGTTCGACAGATGTTTTGAGTTTTGCTGCTGACCCCTTTTTTCAACGTCAGGGCATTCTGGGTGATTTGGTGATTTGTGCACCGGTAGTGCTCAAGCAAGCGCTGGAGTATGAGCATACCTGGAAAAAAGAGATGGATGTTCTGATCGTGCACGGTCTATTGCATCTTTTCCATTTTGACCATGAGTTGGGAAAGCGAGAAGCGCTAGAAATGGCAAAGTGGGAGCGAAAACTATTGGGGTTGAACGCAAAAGCAAGTTTGATTACCCGAGCTAGTGTAAAGTAGAGAGTCTATTCGATTCTTGACGTGAATCTCACTTGCCTGTTCAGTGTGCTATCTTGTATATTCACCCCATGGCAAAAATGGAAGCATTTGAAATTCGTAAGACACTCGCTGACATGAAGCAAAAACTCGATTTCCTTCGAGGTTCGCTTTGACCTCGCTCACAAGACGCGACGGATTGAAGAAATTTCTCATTTAGAAACTCAAGAAACTTTTTGGCAGGACAATAAGAAAGCTAAAGTCCTGACCCAGGAAAAATCTCGTCTGGAAGGTGAAGTCAACAGTTTCACCGAGCTGGATCGCGCATACAGCGATGCTGAAACGATGTTTCAGATGGCAGAAGAGGAAAAAGACGAATCTCTTTACCAAGAATCCTCAGACATGATTGCTCCATTAGCAGGACTTTTTGAAAAAGCTGAAATGGCGAAAATGTTGTCGGAAGAGAACGATAGCAAAAATGCCATCGTCACGATCAATGCCGGTTCTGGGGGAACAGAGTCTCAAGATTGGGCCCAGATGCTTTATCGCATGTATGATCGGTGGGCGAATGCTAATGGTTATCAGGTAAAAGTCATGGATGTTCTTCCTGGTGAAGAGGCTGGGATCAAAAGTGTTGCGTTCACGGTTAACGGCGCCAATGCATATGGAATGCTGAAAAGTGAAGCAGGAGTGCATCGATTAGTTCGAATTTCTCCATTTGATTCAGCGGCTCGTCGACATACGTCATTCACTTCGGTTTTTGTCACTCCAGAAATCGATGATGATTTCGAAGTCGTGATCAATCCTGCAGATCTTCGTATTGATGTGTATCGTGCGGGTGGAAAGGGTGGTCAAGGGGTCAACACCACTGACTCTGCCGTGCGAATCACTCATATGCCTTCAGGAATCGTAGTCACCTGCCAGCAAGAGCGTTCACAAATCAAGAACAAGGATCTTGCCATGAAAGTTCTTCGTTCTCGTCTTTATGAAAAACATTTGGAAGAAGAACAAAAGAAACTCGATGCCATTGAGGCGACCAAGAAAAACATTTCCTGGGGTTCCCAGATCCGCTCCTACGTTCTTCATCCTTACAAGATGGTGAAAGATCATCGGACTGGTTTTACCTCTTCATCGGCAGATGTCGTTCTTGACGGTGATCTCGACGGCTACATGAAGGCATTCCTTACTTGTCGAATCACGGGAGAATGGGCTCGCGGTGGGGATGAGGTCGACTAGTCCTGATTAATTCATGAATCTTGGAACGAGTTGATTAGAGAAATTTCCAGTTCCCAACTGCCCTGAGTTGTTCAAGCCCCAACACATCGTACCTTCTCCTGTTAATGCACAAGTGTGGTCTCCATAGGTGCTGATTGATTTGATACCCGAATTGAGTTGCGTGACTGTAACAGGAGTCAGGCTATCTATAGTGGAGTTATTTCCGAGTTGTCCTGAAATATTTTGTCCCCAACACTTGATGGTGTTTCCTGTTAATAAACAGGAATGGTTTTTGCCGGCGACAATTATAGAAACATCAGAGTCTGCACCGGATACAATGGTAGGGATATTTTGACTGGTGACACTGTTGATCCCCAGCTGGCCTTTGATGTTGATTCCCCAGCAATAAGCTTTTCCATTAGCGACCGCACAGGTGTGGTTTTCTCCAGCTGATATGGATTGAACACCGCTGTCCAAAGTGGAAACTTGTTTGGGTATTAAGCTTTCATTCTGATTTCCTGTTCCCAATTGTCCGTCGTAATTATAACCCCAGCATTTCATTGAGCCATTCTGAACGGCACAAGAATGGTATCTTCCTGCAGTGATCAGCTGTGCTCCTGAAGTGATCCCAGAGACATTCACCGGAATTGAGCTGATGCTGTTGCTGCCGTTTCCTAGTCTTCCATTCCCGCCTAACCCCCAACAGTAAGCAGCTCCGCTTTTGATTGCGCAAGTATGCCAGTATCCAACTGCTATCGACTGAACTCCTTGGCTCATTCCTTGAACGTCAACAGGAGTATTGCTGGTGGTATTGGTTCCATCACCCAGTTGTCCATAATCATTTGCGCCCCAACATTTGGCAGCGCCTTGTACAATTGCACAATAATGGTCTTGTCGACTTGCGATTTGAGAAACTCCTGAACCCAGTGAAGAAATCACGGAAAGCGATAAATTCGAGTTACCTGCACAAGACATTTGTCCATTGATCAATACACAGGTTTGGGTTGAGCCTGCTGAAACCATCTGAACATTTGTCTGAATTTCAGCGACATTTAAAGGTATGTTTACAGTGGTAGTATTTCCAGTTCCTAATTGACCATAAAAGTTATGGCCAGTGCATTTAAGTGCACCGCCTTGAAGAAAACAAGAATGATTGATTCCCAATGCCATCATTTGCACGTTGCTTCCGAGATTCGTGATCTCAACGGCTGTGGCATTATCAATGTATGTTCCGTTGGCTTGTTGGCCATAGCCGTTGGAGCCCCAGCAAAAAATTTTTCCACCTTTCTTAGCACAGCCATGAAAACTTCCTAATTTAAACGATTCCACATCCGAGGTTAAGCCGGAAACTGGGGTGGGGGTATTTCTGCCGGTACCGGTTCCATCTCCAATTTGGTTGTAAAAATTTGCGCCCCAGCACTGAATGCCACCAGCTTGATAAGCACAGGAATTGATTCCTGCAGCTTGAATATCAAAGACATTTGAATTCATTCCCGCTGGTGTGAGTGGGCTGCTTGAATTGGAATTTGTGGCGTCACCCAATTGTCCAAATGTGTTGGAGCCCCAGCATTTCATTTCTCCATTTTTTAAAGCGCAAGTATGGTAAAAGCCAGCAACGATGGCTTGCACGCCGGATTCCAATCCTGAAACAGGTATCGGAATTTTGCTTTGATTGTAAGTTCCATTTCCTAATTGACCATCGTCGTTTCTGCCCCAACACCATACGCCGCCATTTGACAGAGCACAAGTGTGTGCTACTCCCGCTGCAATGGCTTGTACTTTTCCAAGTCCAAAAACGCTCACTGGGGTATTGCGATCGATCGTCGAATCATCACCGATTTGACCGTAATCATTTCTGCCCCAGCATTTTACAAGTCCATCTTGGATGGCGCAAAAGTGATTTTGTCCTCCAAATATTTTTTGCGTTCCGCTGTTGATTCCAGTAACCCAGTCAGGGTTGTAATTGTTGGTAAGGGTTCCGTTCCCAAGTTGTCCATATTCATTGTTACCCCAGCACTTGATTTTATCATTGGCGATCACGCAGGTGTTGCGCTCGGTAGCAACAAGATTATTTGAGTTTCCGAAAACTTTGGAATCCGGAGTTGGCGTCGCCGTAGGCGCTGGAGTCGGCGTCGCCGTAGGCGCTGGAGTCGGCGTCGCTGTCGGTTCAGGAGTCGGTGTCGCTGTCGGTTCAGGAGTCGGTGTCGCTGTCGGTTCAGGAGTCGGTGTCGCCGTAGGCGCTGGAGATGGTTTTTTTAATGAAGAGGCGGATTCTGTGGTCAAATCAGAAATGGAACGAATTTTTGCACAGGATGAAAGAGAAAGTGAAAGAATGGATAAAAACAGCATCAATAGATCAATTCTGATGCGGCCCCAAATTAAACCATTCATGTTTAAATTTTAACTCGACCAAGCAAGTTTCTCAATGTGTC
>CAZZLF010000094.1:0-7186 GCA_964654965.1 uncultured Bdellovibrio sp. | reverse complement strand
CATTCTTGGAAATACATACCCCCACCCCTAAAGGCATACGCCCCACACGAAATATGAATACACTGACGGATACCATCCGAGCATCTCGATGAACATTGCTGATTACAGCTCATTTTCTCAAACCTATACGGTGATGAAAAAGAAGTGGTCTGAAGTTTTTGAACGGGAATATCTGGTGAATGTATTGCACAGAACCAACGGTAATGTGACCGCTGCTGCCAAGGAATCTGGTATTGATCGAAGTAATTTTTTACGCCTACTTCGCCGTCACGGAATCCAATCGGAGCAATTCCGCAAAGTCAGGGACCTCAAAGAGGCTGCTTAGTTATTGTAATTATTGATTTTTTATAATTATTCATCTAAATTCATTTAAAGTTTGACGCTTCGCAACATTCTTGTTACTAAGCCACTTTATGAATCATTGGATCTTCATTCGCACTTGGGCGGCGCTTTCTTTGGGTGCAACAGACACTCACGCTTCACCGGAATCATTCGCACCTGCTTATGATGAGAATTCCGTATTTTCGAATGATCAAATGACGGTAACAGATGAATTGGATACCACCACCGAGCCTCAGCTTTCGTCTACACCTGAAGATTTGAGCCGCGCCAAAATCGTTGCCATCATCAATAAGTCACCGATCGGCTCCACTGCTCAAACCATCCGCATTTATCAGAATGCCGAATTGATCTATGAGTGGAAGGTATCTACCGGACGTGAAAAAGTTGAAACCGCAAAAAGCGGGCGGGTTTACAAAACAACCACTCCCGTAGGATATTACCGACCAACCAAACTGGTACTGAACTACCATTCCAATACCTGGAAAGCGGATATGCCAAACGCAGTATTCTTTGTCGGGGGAATCGCGGTCCATGCCACCACTCATGTTGCGGATCTTGGAAAAAGAGCTTCAGGAGGCTGTGTTCGTCTTTCTCCTGAAAATGCAAAAACATTTTATAACCTAGTCAAAGCGATTCCGGTTGAATCGGTTCCAACGATCAACAAAAGCGGAAAGACGCTGGTCAATTCTCATGAAGAACCGGTCTTAACCAAGAACCGTGACGTTCTCATCATCGTCGAAAACAGGATCTGATCTTTTTAAAGTTTTAGGGGGGTACGCTAGTACCAAAGGAAAAGACGGCGGGAAATGCATTTCCCACCGTCTTTTAACTTTTACGTAAAAAAGAAGCCATGAAGAAACCATCCGTGTCGTAAGGACCAATAAAACCCTTGGACCTTAATTCAAATCCCGGCAAATTCCCTTGAATCCATTCCACCTGATCCAACGTTTCCCTTTTGGAAAAAGTACAAACACCGTAAATCATTTCTCCACCTATTTTAGTCAAGGGGGCATAGTCCATTACAACCTTGCGTTGGAGTTCACAAATATCGAGATCATTGATTTTTCCTGGCAAGGGTTTGCGGTTCCATTTGCTGTCGGGGTTTCTTCTTAAAACGCCATGCCCACCACAGGGACTATCCACCAAGACCCGATCCGCACTGTTATAGAATTTTTGGAGCTGAAGTTTTCGTTCTTCTTCGTTTGCTTTCAATAAAACCGCCTGAATGTTTCGATCCGGAGACCGCTCTGCCCGCTTTCGTAAGCTTTGGATCTTTTTTTCATAAACATCATAGGAATAAACCCTGCCCTGCCCCTTCATCAAATCAGCAATTGCAAGGGACTTTCCGCCCGCTCCAGCACAGGTATCGATCACGATTTTTGGGCTGATCTCCCTGAGTCTGATCGCATCTAAAATCATCTGATCTTTTTTGGCTGAGACCGAAGGTACAGGTGAAAGCAAATCTTTTATTTTTTCACTTTCGAGAGTAAAAAGGCTCATGAATTGAGAACCTTCATCTTGAATCTCAAACCAACCTTTTTTGAAGTATTCTGTTTTTTGAACAGGAGCAAATCCCTTGAACACCCTTGCTAGCGCGGAATAGCGGCCTGAACGAAATTTTGGCACTTCCGCTTGTTCTGAAAAAAACTTTTTCAACTCTTCTTCATGTTCATAACCCTGGCGGTGTAGACGAATCGTGGTCAAAGGATCCTGAGAAAGATACTGACAAATTTTTGCAGTGACTTCCCGCCCCCAATCCCGATTCCATTCTTCAACTAGGTTAGTTGGAAAATCAATTTCTGAACCTTGAGTGGGGAACTCACCACCAGTTTCCCACATGGCTTTGAGCAACTGATGAATGCCTTCGTTCTTTTTCAGACGAATGAAGCTTTGTTGCCAGAACTCTTCCACACTCGGAGCGAGTGGGATTTGAAAATGGGATGCGAGCGTCAGCGGCCTACGCAGAAAAGCACCCAAATAAACGGCAACTTTGGGTCTTTGCAATGGATGAACTTTCGATAACAGAGAATCAAAGTGAGTCTGGCTTTCACAAAGTTCAACAAAGACTTCACTTAAAATCGCACTTTTCATGATTTAGAAGAGGTCATCTTCACTTCGTGAACCTTCACCATGTTGGTAGTTCCTCTTCGAAGCGTCGGCACTCCAGCGGTGACGACGATCGTATCCCCTTCTTGAGCCCGTTGATTGTCGACCAAAACATTACTGACCATTCCAAACAAGTCATCAGTACCAACGATATCGGGAATCAAGACTCCATCTACTCCCCACACAAACGCAAGTTTACGAAGGGATGCCGGATTATCCATGATTGCAATAATTGGATTCTGCGGACGGTATTTAGCAAGAGTTCTCGCAGCCGTTCCAGAATGAGTCAAACAGGCTATGGCCGCTGCGCCCACATGAGCAGCGATTCTCGAAGCGCTGAACTCAATGGAATCGACGACGGATCCGTGAATGGGCGTGAGCATTTCATGAACAGAATATTTATCTGCCTCACTCTCAGCTTCAACAATGATCTTTGCCATCGTTTCAACTGCAAGAACGGGATAATCACCTGAAGCGGATTCTGCAGAAAGCATAACCGCATCCGTACCATCAAAAACTGCGTTCGCCACATCGGAAGCTTCTGCACGAGTCGGTGTCGGACTGGAAATCATGCTCTCGAGCATCTGGGTGGCAGTGATCACCGGAACTCCAAGCTCATTAGACATCCGAATCAGCATCTTCTGAATCACCGGAACTTTTTGAGCCCCGAGTTCAACCGCCATATCACCTCTGGCAATCAGAATCCCATCGGTGACTTCTAAAATCCCCTCTGGAGCATAAACCGCTTCTTCTCGCTCAATTTTCGCCACAATCAGAGGCTTGTGATTGCTGGTTTTACGAATGAGATCTTTAACGAAAGTGATGTCCTGAGGAGTACGCACAAACGAAAGCGCAACCGCATCCACTCCAAGTTCGAGACCAAGTTTCAAATCATGAAGATCCTTATCGGTACATCCTGGCAACGACAATGGAGATCCCGGCAAATTCATTCCCTTGTTCGAGGTGAGCTTACCTCCGACTGAAATGGTGATCACGATCTCAGGCGCATGAACTTCCTTCACTTCACTTGCTACTTTTCCATCATCAAATAAAACACGTGAGCCCTTTTTCAAATCACGGGAAAGGGGTGCAGCGATTTCCGCAGAAATCGGCATAGGAATTCGACCCACTAACGAAGATCGAGGTTGCGTACCTTCGGGAAACAGCAGAACTTCATCGCCTGCTTTCAGATGAATTCCTTCAGGCGGCAATTTACCAAGACGCAATTTTGGCCCTTGAAGATCTTGAAGAATGGCAATGTGCTTCCCGCATTTTGCAGATGCATCTCTCACCGATTTAAACAATCCCCGGTGCACATCATGAGTACCATGACTGAAGTTGAGACGGGCAGTATCCAGACCAGCACGAATGAGTGCCTCAATCTTTTCCTGGGTATTACTCGCCGGTCCGAGAGTTCCAACTATTTTAACTTTTCGCTTTGATGTGGCGTGCATGATTTAACTTAGCTTATCAATATCTTTTCGATATTGCTCGGTTAAAACTTTGAAATCCCGCAAAATCCAGATCCAGAACAGCTTCAATCTTGAAGCTTCTCGTCAAAGAGAGGAAAGAAGCTTGTGGATGAATCCACCGAATCCGCCATTGGAAAGTACAGCTATCAGATCCCCTTTTTTTGCCGATGACGCCACAGCTTTGACACCCTCATCTACTTCTTTGAAACAATGGGCATGAATTCCGCGTTGTGAAATTCCAGCTACCAGCTCTTCACTGGAAAACTGTTGGTCCGTCGGAATCTTGCTTTGATCAAAGGCTGTCGCTACAAAGACCAGCGCGGACTGATCAAAAGCTTCCGTGTAATCTTTTTGAAAAACTTTTCTTCTGGATGTTGCACTTCTGGGCTCAAATACCGTGATCAATCGACGGTCAGGATATTTTAATTTCAATGCATTCAGCGTTTCGCGAACTGCTGTCGGATGGTGTGCAAAATCGTCGATGACTAACACACCATGCACTTCGCCTCGTTCTTCCTGACGTCGCTTTACTCCGCGAAAAGAAGAAAGTGCATCTCTGATCCGGTCTGCTGAAATTCCCAACTCTGAACACTCGATATAAACAGCTAAAGCATTTAAAACATTGTGTTCCCCGCAGAGCTGGATGGTGATCGTATCCTTCTTTTCACCTTTCTTAAACACATCGAAGACAGTACTTGAACCATCGGTCTTCATGTTTTTAAACGTATAATCAGCGCGATCTGCATCGTTTCTGGAATATGAAATAACAGGAACCTTTGCACTAGCAGCCAATTCACGAACATTGGCACTTTCAAAACAAGCAATCAACCTGCCAGAGGAACGAATCCGGGAGATTAATCCCGCAAACGCTTGTTTAACCGCTGCCAAATCAGCGTAAATATCAGCATGATCGAATTCTACTGAAGTCAGAATCACATCATTGGGTAGATAATGATTGAATTTGGGAACCTTATCCCAGAAAGCCGTATCGTACTCATCTCCTTCGAGCACAAAATAATTCTTTTTTCCTGAAACATGAAAACTATGGGGAAGACTCTGCGAAACCCCTCCGATGAAATAGGATGGATCTTCTCCGGCTGAACTTAAAACATGAGCAAGAATACTGGAGGTCGTGGTTTTTCCATGTGTTCCTGCTACCACCAGGTTTCGAGTTTGAGGCAACATGTGTTTTTCCATGAATTCAGGTAAAGAAACATAAGGTATCCCACTTTGCTCAATTTCATTCATTTCCACGTTACCCTTACTGATCACATTTCCAATCACGATCAAGTCTGGGCCCATTCCATTTTGAGTAATTTTTTGGAGGTTTTCTGCTGAATAAGGAGAAAACAGTTCCACTCCAGCAAACTGAAGAACATCACTCATGGGAGGGTATACGTTTTGATCA
Source organism: uncultured Bdellovibrio sp. (assembly GCA_964654965.1). Taxonomy (GTDB): domain Bacteria; phylum Bdellovibrionota; class UBA1018; order UBA1018; family CAIMNF01; genus CAIMNF01. Next base: position 1,858 of record CAZZLF010000094.1, on the reverse strand, counting down.
CTGCCAGTCACCCGAACACCGGCGCGTTTAAGATAGGAAGCAAAAGAACCCATCAGGGTTCCGCAAACACCAAGAATATGAACATGACGGAATGAACTCATGAAATGATTATAGAGTTCGGTTCACTTAATTCCAACCACAAATGCAATCCAGGAATAAGCATTGTCCCCTTTTTCCATCAATACAAACTCATCGGTACCATCACCATTTTCGTCGCAAGGTTCCCAATAAACAACAACATCCTTAAAGCCGCATTCGAGCATCATGTCCTTGATTTCAGGAATTGACCAGATTCGCCAGTCATAAACAAAACAGTCTCGATGCATGACACCATCAGGCGTCTTGAAATGGATGGAGTAAATTCCGTGACAGTTAATTGGATCATAGTGTTTCTGATCCCAATAATAGGTATATTTACCCAGTCCCTTTACCTGGTAGGTCTTCTGCTCGCGAGCTCGAATAATGAATCCGGGGCCACCTGCCAACTCCAGATTGAAAATCCCATCCGGCTTCAGTGAATTTTTTGCAGCAGTAAAATATTGTTTTAACATTTCACGGGTTTTAAAAACATTGAAGGAAAAATTGGCCGCACCAATGATGTCGAATTTACGTTTGGTTTCTAAACAGACATCTTGAAGTTTGACTTCCACTCTTTTGCGGTCAGAAGCAGTCATTTGCAGGAGTCCGTTTTTCTTTCCGTATGCGATCGGCTCAGGATCCAAATCAAGACCCAACGAAAATCTTTTGGGATCAGACTTCGCCCACTCGCATGAAATGAGGAATGTTCCACAAAAATCCTCGCGGAGACTCATTGCCTTACGACGGCGAATGTCCTGAAACATCTGATCGTAGATTTTCACGTGCTCTTCAGGAGTCTGGACCGAATTTTCATAATATCGATAACGGTCAAAATCCGTTTTTTTGCGTTTTCCCTTGATCATTCCGTTATTTCTCTTCACTTTTTGACTTTCATGGAAAGAGTCAGAGTAAATTCAGCAACGGGTTCTTCTCCCGATATTTTCGGAACCGTTGCGGTTACCCGCACTGGTAACTCGACTCTCTCAAATGTTTGTTGTGCTTTTTTCACTGCTTCCTGAATTGCCAAGCCATCTCGACACGTGAAATGAGTCTCACCTTCGGGTCGTTTTAAAAACTTAGCCTGAAAATCCTTAAAAATAAAAGAAGGTTTCCCTTTTTTTATCCCTCCCAGCAAACGTGCCATGATGTATCCACCGGCAATATCTGCCCCAACGCAAAGGGTTCCAAAATACATCGACCCCAGATGATTACGGTTCCGCTTTAAAAACGGTATTGAAATCACCACTTCTTCCTCTGTCTTTCTCACTACTGCAGGACTGACAAAAAACAGTAAGGGAATCTTTAAGAATGAAAATGAACGAAGAAAAAATGTCTCTTTGAAATCGATACCCATGGTTGAAGACTCCGCTCCACAGAATAATCGCAGAGAGTTCAATTTGCAAAATTAAAGGGCGAAAGCAGTTTGGTGAAAACTCTTTCTAAAAGAACGGATTCGCAAATCATCCCGCATGGGATGAACCCGGTTGGTCAATAAAACTGCAAATGTTCCCTGATCCAGATCCATCCAGAGGGATGTGCCCGTAAATCCAAGATGTCCGATGGTTGCCGAAGTCGAAAACAAATCCCCTGTTGACCCTGTTCCATCCAGAGGAGGAACATCAAATCCCAATGCCCGTCTTGTGCCAAAATCATCCGAAATTATTTTTGAAAATTCCTTCATGGTTCGAAAAGATGCAATTTCTCCACGAATGAATGAACTTACCCAGGAGAGAATGTCATTCAGACTTCCAAATACACCGGCATGTCCAGCGACCCCCCC
>CAZZLF010000093.1:0-7200 GCA_964654965.1 uncultured Bdellovibrio sp. | reverse complement strand
GCTCTTGTTCCGGGTAATGAGAAAGATCTTCTTGCATGTCGGTCAAAATAACATAACCCTATGCAAAAAAGCCATGTAAAACCCTTTTGAAAACGGGCAAGAAACCGCAGCTTTGCGCACAAAGTCAATTAGATTTTGAAACCGGCGGTCTCGGAATCCTTTTTGAAAATACGAACGGTATCGATGCTCAGTTCTTCCAAAGTCTTGAATCCAGAATCCAGCTTTGCCAGCACATCAAAAGGAACGGTGATGATTTTGCAGCCTGCACGCTCTGCTTCAAAAATATTGTAAACCTCACGCGTGGAAGCCCAAAGACATTCAATCAGATTACCGCCACTTTCAGCATAGGCTTTACAAATTTGAGCAGCTGCAACCATCGTTGGAACAGGATCATGCCCCAAATCGGCAGCCCGACCTGCAAATACAGAAATGATCGCTGGAGCACCCTTTTCCACAGCCTGACAGGCTTCAACAACCTGCTTTACCGTATAAATCGCCGTAATATTGAGTTTGATTCCTGCCTTGGTCAATGTCTTCACCAATTCCATCGAGGAATTACCCTCACTGTTTTGAATCGGAATCTTCACATAAACATTGTCACCCCAAGTGGCAATTTCACGGGCTTGTTTTTCCATGGTGGCAAAATCATCGGCAAAAACCTCAAATGAAATCGGTTTCTGCTTGATGTGAGTGAGGATGTCTTTGCAAAACGCTTTGTAGTCCGTGACTCCCGCCTTTTTCATCAAGGATGGATTCGTGGTCATTCCACTAATTAATGGGTTCTGATTCATCTTCAGTAACTGATCTTTTTCAGCACCATCGGAGTAAATTTTAATTTGATATTCACGCTTTGATTTCATTGCTTGATCTCGCATTTCATCGGATTTTTCGGATTAAACACTTCATTTTCGGAACAATCCGAGGGCTTAACCGCTGTCTTTTTCTTTGAAGAGGCGGAATCCTCAAACTGGGTGTATTCGTAAGCCGTGCGAACCTTCATCTTTTCGTATGAATTTCCCACTTTTCTTCTTAATCCGCTTTCCCCTTCATAAGCGAACAATTCTCCGTTCTTGGCTTTGACATAAAAATACATCGGATCCACCGCAGCCTTGACAATGAAACTTGCCGGAGACATCTCAAGAACTTGAATCGGTTCTCCGTTTTGATCTTTTCCATCCTTGATTTTTTTTACCTTGAAGGTGAAGGCATCCCGACGGTCCAACACAGCGATTTTCATCACCAAGGTTTCTCCGTTGGTGAGTTTTTCACGATAGTTGGCGATGTAGTTCATAATCGTGGAGGGAACCACCAGATTGTCTTCAGCCACATCTTCTGATTTCTTTACACTATGATCCGTGAGGTCCAAAACTTCGTAAAAGACTTTGCCGTTCTTCACTTCAAGCTGGGAACGCTTGCCTATCGCGCGGTTTTCAATGATCGCCTTTTGTACTTTTCCGTTTTTTTCCCAGGAATCTTCGATCACTTGCGTGCCTTCAGGGCCGCTGAAAGTGACATGGTTGTAAACCAATTCACCTTGTTTTTTCATCTCCAGATGATAGTGGCCATAGGATTCGACCGGGCATTTTCCACCTTGCAAGATGCTGAGACAGTTCTGAGGAAAAACATCATTCGGATAAATACTCCCCTTCACCTCGACCAAGAGGTCAGCCGGCTTTACGGGAAGTGAAAAAGATGGAGTCGGTAAGCTGAATAAAACAGCCATTAAAATAGAATATACGGCTTTTTTCATCATGATGAACAGTGTACCGTTCGCCAGATCACTCTGCAAGTCTAGCTACGCTTGCCGAATTCTGACGACGCAAAAACCATTCATAGGAACGTGCCTCGATTCTGGTGCCAAAGGAGTCACGCACATAGAACGCTCCTTTTTTACCTTCGCACACTTGTGAATCGAGTTCATAACAGTCACCTTCCAGCTCGTCGTCATAACCAATAATGACCGTGACGTGCCAGTAGTCCTCATCATTCCCAACAGTAATAATCGGACTTTCGAACTGAACGAGGGCTTCTTTCACTTTCTTCAAATGGGATTCATTCAAAACTCCCATCGCGTACTTATTGAAAGAAAATAAATACTCCGTAGCAACCCTTGGAAGCTTGATACGGGGTGCGTAATTAAAATTTGACGGATAATTCCAAACTGCATAATTGATTTCTCCGGTTGAAGTAAATGCCTCAAACGGAAGATCACGATTCAAAATGGCTTCTCCAGAATCAAATTTCAAAAATGCATCTTCAAACCAAACGCCCGATCTTTTGGATGAACCTTGAGAGATCGTATATCGCTCTGAAATATCGGTGGGACCATTCGGTTCTGGGTTACGGATTCCCAACTTTTTGTTCAATAGAATTTCCATGGCACCGGTAGAAGCCATGAACAGGCAGGTATTGACTTGCCCCTGGTTGGGAGAAATCACGACGTAATCGTTGAGATCGGTATAGCGAGGAGGAAGCGGTTGTCCATCCCATGCAAACGAAAACGTATTGAACCACAAACTAATGAAGATTAATCCCAATGCTGTACCCCCCTGATGCATGAAAAGAAAATAAACAAACCACAGAAATTTACAATGGTAATTTTTTTTCTTCGAGATCAGGCTCCAGGAAAACCTTCGAGAACGGCTCTCCTTGCATGTTCTTCATGAGATATTGAACGGGATATTTTGCAACTTCGCCCACCAGATTGGAAGGGATCTGACCGCCATCGAGATTAAATCGAGAACTAAAAACTGCCATTTTTGAGGCAATTTCAGAAGAAACCCTTGAATCGCTGACCACAAAAAGCAATTCCAGATCTGCCTCTCGGGAAGGCTTGAAAAAATATGAAATTTCTTCTGAGGCTCCACCCGCCTTGTTCATGAGGGATGAAATTTTTTTCACAATTTCATTTCGGAACGCGTCTGAACCCTGTGGAATTCGGTAACGGAGTTTTGCAGGCACGAATTTTTCGGCTGTTAAACTTTCAGAACCTGACACCAACTTTGCAAAATTTTCGCGATTTTTTTCACTGGAACAAAAAGAACCTGGCTCTTTCCAGGAACGACATGCCCAAAAAAGGTGCAACACCTGAGAAGCTTTCACCACCCGATGGTCTTCCAAGGCTTTTTCCTCACCCGGTTGCGCTTGCATAAAATCGCAAGATGGATTTTTCACCGGTGCACTTTGATATTTCAATGTTCTGAAAAATTCCTTGGGTATCGTAACCGGAAAATCGTCGCGGGAAACCAGAACGATTTCCTTCGGGTTCCATTTTCGAACTCGATAAGGTCCGGACGAAATCCATTCTTTTTTAGGTGTTTTGATCTTCAAGTTCTCAGGATGGAATACCCCGGTCATTGGATGTGAAAGAATCTTTTTCTGAAAAACATCTGCATCAAAACCTGCAGGGAGTGACTTCCACGAAAACTGGACTTCGTCTGAAGAGCTCCATTGGACATCTGCGCTCAAGTAAGCATTCCACATAGGATCTGCAGACCACTGTGACAAATAGGGGCGTGCCCATTTTGCTGATTCAATCCAATGCTCGGCTAAAATAGGCTGATGATCCGAAAAAGTCAGGCCGGGTTTTAAACGAATAGTCAGGGTTGCTGATTTACCCTTCTCGTTCTTCCACTCTGAAGATTCCTGAAGACGAAACAAAGTTCCGATAATTCCCTGATGAGGGCCTAGATCTTCGGCGACATAAGCATCCAAAGGCGAAGAAGATTGGGGAAGTTCATAAAGCCAGAGATTTTTGACCTCTTCAATGACGTAAGCCTTTTTGGAAAGCAAAAAGGCAGCGATATTCACTCCAAAGGCGAGGATAAAAACCAGCAAAGCTAACTTTGTTTTTGACATAGACTCTGTGTTACACTTGAAGGCAATCACATGCAACTCGAAGAGTTCCTTCAACGACAACACGAATTTTCATTGGGACATCTGCCAACTGAGGGTTTTCATCCTGATACCAGAGATCTTTCAGACCTTGTGCATCAAGACCTTTCCGGAGCCATTTCTATTGTACAAAAGATCGACTTGGCCGCCATTCAAGAGACTCAATCTCAGAGTCAACGAATCAATGCACTGAGCAAGGTGATTCAAGAAACTTTTCAGAATCAGCGCCGGGTGTTTTTATCCGGCTGCGGAGCAACGGGTCGCCTCGCCTTAACGCTGGAATCAACCTGGAGAAAGTCCCATGCGGGGACCGAGCTCGAGAATTCAGTTCGAGCTTTAATGGCAGGTGGTGATTTCGCGCTAGTAAAGTCCGTCGAAAATTTTGAGGATTTTCCAGAATATGGTCGTCGTCATCTTCAAGATTTGGGATTTCAAGCTGGAGACCTTTTGATTGCAATCACAGAAGGAGGAGAAACTCCTTATGTGATCGGAACCGTTCATGAAGCGCTCTCTCATTCTCAGGAGAAAAATTTTCAAAAACCTTGGTTTGTTTACTGCAATCCTTCCTCTTTGCTTTGCAAAACAGTGGAACGCTCGCGCGAAGTGATTCAAAACAAAAACGTAGAAAATCTCTGCATTGAAACCGGGCCAATGGCCCTTTCGGGCAGCACCCGGCTGCAAGCGGCCACTTCTCAAATGCTCGCTGTGGGAGTCGCACTTTGGAACGATCTTTCCCTGATTCAACAGCTATACGATGAATATGCGAAGTTCAAACTTGCCCATTTTTTGAAGCCGATTGTGGAATGGGAAAGTTCAGTTTATCACGAAAACAACTTTGTCATGTACCAAACAGAACAGTTCCCGATCGCTGTTCTGACCGATACAACCGAACGTTCTCCGACCTTCAGTCTGACACCATTTGAAAAAAATCAGGATTTTCATTCGTCACATTATTCCCTTTGTTATCTCGGAATTCCGATTGCCTCAGATGCGCCTCAATCCTGGAAAATGATCCTGAACCGTGAGCCCATCGGCTTGGAATGGAAAGAGTTGAACGGAAGATTGGGATTAGACTCGATTTACGAATTCGATTTCAGCGGCAAGTTTCTTACTGCTAGAGCCTTGAAACTTTTTCCTTGCGAACAAAAAGTACTGACACTCGATAAATTTGAAAATCGTCTCGAGTTTTTTACCGATACGGTTTCATCCATCAGTGAATCCACCCTTCTTAGTCACCCTTTATTGGAACAATTGTTTGTGAAGATGATTCTTAACACGCATTCCTTGATGGTCATGGGCTTGATCGGTCGATACGAAGGTAATGTGATGACTTGGGTTCGTGCCAGTAACGGCAAGCTCATTGATCGCACACTGCGATATCTTGACTTCCTGATTCAAAAGCGAGGATTAAACCACCCCGGCCGTGAAAAGCTTCTGGAAATGCTTTTTGAAGAAATGAAAACGATCGGACCAAATGAAGCAATGGTGCTGAAAATTCTCGAAAAAATAAACCTGACAACCTGATGACGTCACATCGCTGACGCCCTTCTTTTGCCTCAACGAAAACTCAAAAAATCCCGATGAGAAATCATCAGAGGATTTATGAGCAAGAAGTTTTCATTTTTCATCGCGTTGAGTTTGGCAAGTTTGTTTTTCCTTTTTTCCGTTACTACCCGAGCGGCAAAAGGAAACGAAATCTCCTTCAATTTTTTAAGCGAAGAAGATATCGCCCATCAAATTCAGAGCAGAACTGCAAACACCACTACGGGATCAAACACCATTGCGTTCGGAGTGAAACAAAAGAGGGTTGACCTTCGCCTCTTTGATTCTCCTGTTGCCAATCAGTTTGGGGGAACATGTTCTGCATTTGCCACTGCCGCAGCCATGGACAATGTTCTTCGCTCGAAAAAAATCAACAAACAGGTTTCTCGACGGGATTTGTGGAGCCAGTACGGAAGATACGACGCCTACTATGCGGTTACCGCCGCAACCCGGAGTTATCTTACCGAATTAAAATATTGGCCGGATCAAGGCGAAAGAGCGGCGGATTATCAAGATCACCGAAGCCTTCGAATCAGCAGAAGCATTGAACATGGTTATCAGTTCGAACCAGCAATCCGTGCACTCGATCAGGGTCATCCTCTCGTGATGGCGGTTCAAGTTCCTGCTGATCTTTCCTCATGTAAAGCAATCATCAGCGACCAGTCTGCACGAACCAAAGGAGATCACGTATTGGAAGCGGTGGGATACCAACTTGACTCCACGATTCCAGGTGGAGGCTACTTCATTTTGAAAAACAGCTGGGGTGAGGACTGCGGAGACCATGGATACCACTACTATCCTTTTTCACTTTGTCAGCGGAATGATCTATACTGCTACTTTGTTGAAATCGACGAAGTGGAATCCCGTTAGATCGAAATCGAAATCCCTAAACGTGTCACCAATCCACCAAAGTTTGGTTTGAATGCCGTAGTTCCATACGGAGCAAACGCAGGATAACTCGCACTATGAAAGCGATACCCCACTTCTCCCAGTAGCCCCACTGAAGATGAGAACTGAAACGTAAATTGAGAATTGATCAATCCTGAAAAATCGGTCGATGTGAATTCTGGATTGGACGTTGATGTTGATTTGTTCACCGATAAATTTGTCAACAAGGACGCTCCGGCATAAGCTCCAAATCCCCATTTCAAGGATTCACTCACGACTGGAAAATAATTGAACCCCACCATCACCGGTATGGTCATGAATTTTATTTTTTGTGTTGCACCTGCAACCGTTAGTGAACTTGAATCCGTGAGGTATTCAACTCGTCCAGACAATCCAAATCTTGAAGACATCGGCACTTGAAGTTCCATCGTTCCAGCGAATGCAGTACCTGAATTAGTTGTTGGAATGACGGTTGGAAATCCAGTGTTATTGAGAAAATTTATCCCTCCGGCCAAGATCAAGCGAGATCGGTTTGAATGATCTGTTGTTTTTTTTGTGTTTTTATTCGGTTCAGTTGAAGTGCTTGATGAGGAAGCAACCATATCGCCAGCAAGAACATCGACACCCGAGATCCATCCTAATTCTCCACTTGGAATTTTGGTTTTATAAAATCCATTTGTTTGATTGTTGCTGACCAAAATGGAGGAGTCTTTTTTTAATTGTCCTATCTCAGCTGCATTCGGCTGAGGCTTGTCAAACACTTTTGCATTTTCCACCAATACCTTGGCCGTTCTGGCAGCCTCAGCAATTTGAACAAAGAACATCGGTAACACCATCAAGATCAAGATCGCCTTTTTTTTCATATTCACCCCACCT
>CAZZLF010000092.1:0-7225 GCA_964654965.1 uncultured Bdellovibrio sp. | reverse complement strand
CCAGTTTTGCATAATTTTTCAATGATAGCGTTTTTTCTCCAGGGTGATAAGGAACGCCGATTCCACCGCCCAAATCCACATAATCCAAAGGTCGTCCCAGGTGAGATTCCACTTCGTTACAGATTTTACTTAGAATTTTGAACGCTTTTTCATAGGGCTGAGTGCTCGTGATCTGACTTCCAATATGAATACTGATTCCGGCAATATGAACAAATTCGTCTTGCCCGTAATTCACGCACAAATCGAGAATTTCTTCACGAGTCAGACCGAATTTATCCTTGCGACGACCGGTGGAAATTTTGTTGTGGGTTTTGGCATCGACATCAGGATTATATCGAAACGCAACGGTAACGGGGGACTTCCGGTAATTTGCCAGAACCTGAATCAATTCAAATTCCATTACCGACTCGACATGAATCGATCCCACACCCGCATTCGGCAACTGTAAAAGCCGATCAATCTCTTCAGCAGTTTTGGCCACTCCTGAAAGTACGCGCAATTCGCGGGGTATACCGGCAAGCTCCGCACGGTACCATTCCCCATAGGAAACCAAATCACAACCTGCTCCCAGCTCCTTCAACAATTTCAAAATTGAAAGGTTGGAGTTTGCCTTCACCGCATAACAAACCTGTATCGGCAACCCTTTCATCGCACTTTTGATTCTGCGATAAGATTCTCGGATCGCAGCTCCCGAATAAACATATAAAGGTGATCCAAATTGTTCGGTCAATTTTGAAAGCGGGATTCCTTCAACCGAAAATTCTTGGTGAATATAACGAAATGAGTGGTCAGGTGCGATCAATCGATCTTTCATATTTTAGGTTCTTCCATTAAATTAAATACTATGGAATCAGTTTTTTCGATAGAAAACCTCACTGCCTTGATCACATTGACCGCCATGGAGATTGTCCTTGGAATCGACAACATCATTTTTATCGCCATTCTGGTTTCAAGAATTGAAAAAAAACTTCAAAAAAAAGCGCGGTCCATTGGTCTGACCCTTGCCTTGTTTTTCAGAATCGGCTTGTTGCTTTCATTGAACTGGATCATGGGTCTGACGCAATCTCTTTTTACCCTTTTTGAACATGGATTCACTGGAAGGGATTTGATTTTGATCGGCGGAGGACTTTTTCTCGTCGGTAAATCAACCCTGGAAATCCATCATAAGATCGAAGAAGCCGCCCACCCAGATCAAGAATCATCAGGTCCCAGTAAGCGTTATGCAAACTTTAGTGCTATCGTTCTTCAAATCACCATGATCGATATCGTATTTTCACTGGATTCTGTAATTACAGCAGTGGGGATGGCTCAAGAAATATCCATCATGATCGCAGCAGTCATCGTTTCGATGCTCATCATGCTCAAACTTTCAGGTCCCATCAGTGACTTCGTAGATCGTAATCCTACGATCAAGATTCTTGCTCTGGCATTTCTAATTCTGATTGGCGTGATGTTGATGGTGGAGGGAATGGGCGGGCACGTCTCCAAAGGCTATATTTATTTTGCAATGGCTTTCTCTCTGGTCGTCGAGATTTTGAATCTTCAATACAGGAAAAAAGCGGGGCGAAGATGAAACTCAAGCAGACGCTGATAAAAACATTCACGGCTCCTGGTTTTGGCGTTCACACTATTTTTGCCGGGTCTGGAAAACGGAAAAAAATCTCAGAGATCCTTTACCCCGAAGCAAAGACTGAAATTGAAGTACTGGAATATTGGAAAAAATCGATCGACCTGGTGTCAAATCACCCCGGTATTTTCATTTATGGAATCCCAAGCGATTCCGGAGGAGGAATCCAGAGAGGCGCGAACTGGGGCCCCCTTGCTCTCAGAGAAACCCTTTATCAGGATCTTTCGGCAGAACAACAAAAGAAAATCCTCGATCTGGGCGATGTCCGGGTGAATCCCCAACTACTACTCGATGAGTACCTCAATGATCAAATTCTCAGTTCTTGTAAAAAATCGATGTATGAAAATGAACATAGCACCTATAGCGTTGCTCCCCTTTCTATTGCAACCGATGCAATCAAAATCTTTCATCTTCAATATCCTGAAAAAAAACTTTTCATGATTGGCGGAGATCATTCCGTGAGCTATCCCGCAATTAAGGAATTTCTTCGACATCAAAAAGCGAAAAATAGAAAAGCTGCGGTGATTCATTTTGACGCCCATACCGATCTACTGGATGAACGGATGGGAATCCCGGTTTGTTTTGGATCATGGGCAAGTCATATTCTTTCAGAACTACTCGACCCATCCCTCTTGATTCAAATCGGGATCCGCTCCAGCGCCAAGGAACAATCCCATTGGGAAAAAATTAAAGGAGTAACGCAATTCTGGGCAAAAGATGTGAATTCGCGTGGTTCAGTCTCGATCGCTGAATCCATCCTTTCCAAATTAAAGGCTGACGGTGTTGATGTTGTTTACATTACATTTGATATTGATGCCCTCGACATGAGCGAGGCATCGGCAACGGGCACACCAGAACCACAGGGACTATTGACTGAAGACTGTGTTTCCATCATTCAATTATTGGCAAAATCGTTTTCAATCGAAGGTGCTGACCTCACTGAAATTGCACCCTATGTCCATCATCCTGAACTAGAGCTGACGGAAAAGGAGCCCAATCACACTCTCAAGAATGCCTCTTGGATTGCGAAAACACTGATCCACGCATTGATGGATTAGCAGGTAATTCTTTAATTAAATGCAGGCAACTTTGAGAATGGCCTTCAGGATGCCAACGGATGAGGTTTTGCACGCATCTAAAATGGCAAAATGATCCAATTCAATCGGCACTCCGTTTTGATCAACTTCGAGCCCCGATCCCAAATTGCTAATCAGAGAAATAGCATTCACACTTGCCCCGGTATGCTTTAATGCAACCGTTTCCCAAACGGTCGACATACCTACTGCTTGAGCTCCGGCATGAATATAAAACCGTATTTCAGCAGGGGTTTCAAACACAGGCCCAAGCACTCCGATATAAACCCCTTGATGAACTTTCAAGCCTTCAGAGGCGAACGCTTTTTTCAAAAGTTGGTTTTTTTCACGGTGAAAAAGGTGGGCGACGTCTTGAAAACGCGGACCCCATTCCTCACCATTTGGTTTTTTTGGATTTTCTCCAAATAGCGGGTTTTTCCCCGTTAAATTGATCTGATCTTCGATGACCATCACATCTCCGGGTTGATGTCCTTTGGCCAATCCTCCGGCTGCATTCGTGATAAAATAGCTTTCTGTTCCCAACTCGCGGGTAAACATTACGGTTCGTACCACTTCACGCGGCTCCAAACCTTCATAACCGTGGAGTCTTCCCACTTGAATGATCCCCGTTTTTTTGGATTTCGCATGTTCAATAATGACATATTTTCCGGAATGACCCGGAGCTGTGGAGGGAAATAATCCCGGAACGTCCGTAAATTGAATTTCGCCTTTGATAGAAAAATCGGAAGAAATTCCACCTTGAAGAGCGTCTTTAAATCCAGATCCCAAGACGGCATGAAAAGAAGGTCTGGCAACTCCAAACGATTTTAACTTCTCATCTATTTTTGCCGCTCCCGGCGATAATATTTCTGAATTTTTTGACATAGACTTTTATCCTACTCGGTTGACGTAAAGTTTCAATAAGAAAGGCCTCCCACCTTGCGATGAGAGGCCTCATTTTGAATTAATTAAAAACAATTAGGTGTTTTCTGTGTTTTCCTGATGACGGCGCATGAATGCTGGAAGATCAATCGATTTACCATCGTTGTCGTTCGTCATTCCGAGACGACGTGCAATCTCACGGGCCCGGTCTAAACCAGGATTAGCAGCATTGACGTTAGTCATATCGTTGGAAGTATTCATTGCTGGAATGCTGTTAGTCGCACTGGTCGCGCCCATTCCGCTATTGAATTGAGTTGCAGGATTTGAATTCTGAACCGCATTGGTAGAAGGCGTGAAATTGGTTTGATTTGCCGTAGTCGTAGAAGCATTGGCAATTGTGCTAGTTGCCGCAGTTCCGGTTGCAGTTTGAGCTGCTTGATTGGCATTCAAAGTTGAAGTGGTGCCAGGAGAAAGAAGCAAGTTGGCATCACAGTTCAAACCAGTTGCGACGACCGTTACTTTTACCCGTCCATTCATGGATTCATCCAGAACGGTTCCAAAAATAATTTGAGCATCTTCATCGGCAGCTTCTTGAATGATGCTGGTTGCTTCATTCACTTCATGAAGAGTAAGGGTGGAAGCACCAGTGATATTGATGATGATCCCAGTTGCACCGGTAATTGAAATATCTTCAAGCAATGGAGAAGAAATTGCAGCTGTTGCTGCTTCCAGAGCGCGATGCTCTCCTTCTCCGTATCCAATTCCCATCAACGCAAGGCCCTTGTTTTGCATGATCGTGCGAACATCGGCAAAGTCACTGTTGATATATCCAGTATGGTTGATCAGGTCTGAAATCCCTTGAACTGCATTCAAAAGAACATCGTCCGCTTTTTTGAACGCATCCATCATAGAAAGAGTTGCATTTGAAATATTTAAAAGTCTGTTGTTTGGAATGATGATGAGGGAATCAACGCATTCACGAAGTGAATTCATTCCTTCCGCAGCTTGTCTCATTCTTTTCTTACCTTCGAACAGGAAAGGCTTGGTCACGACTCCAACAGTGAGAGCTCCAACTTCTTTAGCAATCTTAGCAAAAACGGGTGCAGCTCCGGTTCCAGTTCCGCCACCCATTCCCGCGGTGATGAACACCATATCTGCACCGGCAATCAATTCAGAAATCTGAGCATAATCTTCCAGTGCAGCTTTACGACCGATTTCAGGATTGGCACCTGCACCTAAACCTCGAGTCAGTTCCTGACCAATTGCAATTTTAGTGGAAGCAAGAGAGCTTTCGAGAACTTGTTTGTCAGTATTGGCAGCAATAAAATCAACTCCGGTCAGACCGGCACGGATCATGGTATTGACAGCGTTACAACCGCCTCCACCCACACCGATAACCTTGATTTTTGCGCCCATATTTTTTTCACTTTGAATTTCGAACATGTGTAAACCCTCTCCTATGGTTGTTTCTGTTGTTCTTCCTTAAAACAAATCTTTCATAAAGGTCTTCACGGATGATCCGATTTTTTCGAATACACCGTCCAAACCTTGTAAACTTTCTCCGAGCAAGGAGTGCTGTTGAGCACTTCCGGAAATTTTTTCTGCACCGTATTTCAATAAGCCCACTGCAGTGGAATACTTCGGAGAGTTCACCACTTCCTTCAATCCACCGAGACGGATTGGAGCTCCACGCTTCAGTGGAATTTCAAAAACCATGTCTCCCAATTCCACCATTCCTTGAAGCAAAGTCGTGCCTCCGGTCAGAACGATTCCTGCCGCCAACATGTCACCATATCCGGACTTCTGAATTTCCTGCTGGATCATGCTGCACATTTCTTCAACTCGTGCTTCAACGATTTCAGAAAGGATTTTTCTGGATACGACTCTTGGTTTACCTTCACCAACCGCTGGAACCTCAATCGTTTCCTCTTCCGTTACTTGTCCAGCAATTGCTGTTGCGTACTGAAGTTTGATTTTTTCTGCATTTTCAATCGAACAACGAAGTCCTACGGAAATATCGTTGGTAATATGCGTTCCTCCAATAGGAAGAACACTGGTGTAAAGAAGAGCACCTTCTCTGAAAATTGCGATGTCGGTTGTTCCGCCTCCGATATCAACCAACGCAACTCCCAGTTCCTTTTCATCCTGCGAAAGCACAGCTGCAGAAGAGGCAATCGGTTGCAAACAAAGTTCAGTAACTCCAATGCCGGCTTTATTCGCACATTTGATCAGGTTTTGAGCAGAACTGATGGCTCCGGTAACGATGTGAACTTTTGCTTCAAGACGAACCCCGTTCATACCGACAGGTTCGCGAATTCCGTCTTGATCATCGATAATGAATTCTTGTGGAATCACATGAAGAACTTCACGGTCTTGCGGAATCATGACCGCTTTTGCAGCCTCAATCACGCGATGTACATCTTGCTGATCAATTTCCTTGTCCTTGACAGCAACTACGCCTGAAGAATTGAAAGACTTGATATGGGTTCCGGCGATTCCGACATACGCTGAAGAAATCTTGATTCCGGCCATGTTTTCAGCTTCTTTTACGGCTTTTTTGATTCCTTCGACGGTGGAATCAATATTAATTACTACGCCTTTTCTCAATCCGATGGAATTGGATTGACCGAATCCGATGATGTTGATCTCGGCAGGCTCACTGGATGTTGCGGGTTGATACTCACCGACGATGCAACAGATCTTGGTTGTTCCAACATCCAAACCCACAATAATATCTTTTTTAGACATCTTCATCCCTCCTATGGACAAAAAACTGCCTGACGCAATCCTTGAAAAAAAGTTTATGAGTCTCTCGACATTTTTACAACGATTTTCTTGCCATCGCCGAGCCAAATTTTTGACGCTGACAAAGACTTTCCTGACAGGTACTCGAGCACCTTGCGAAGTGAAGACTGAGTGGTGCCCAGAGCTTCATTGAGGTTGATTCCCATCTCAATGATGGGTCTCATGAGTTGGCCGTTTTTAAGAGGGTATGAGATGACTGCTCGCAAACCTAGTTTTGAATCATACTGGATTGCGGAAACCTTCAAACCTGGAAGCTTTCCTTCTTCAAACCATTCAAACAAAAATGTATGAAGCTGTTTCATGATCTCGGGGTCACTCAGGGCAAATCCCTGTATTACAGGCAGATCTTTTGCAAAAACAATCGACTGATCCTCAAAAACAGTTCCATCAGCCTCAAGATAAGAGACCTTCCCCTGGTGGGCATTCACCAAAGCGATTGGATTTCGCTCGATTACTTTCAGCGATACGGAATTGGGAAACTGTTTGCCAATCACCACACCCTTGATCCAAGGGTGCTTGAGCATTCTTAACTCAACCGGCTTCATGTCAAAATCAAACAAGCTTTGAGTATTCAATTGTACTTTGGCCAGCTGAAGCACTTCTTCTTTGGTGAGCGGATAGCCCTCACTCATGGCTTCAACCGTAACTTTTTTGAGCTGAAAAAGCGTCGAGTGTTTGGCGAGGATCAATCCGTAAATCAGGAAAGCCAACACCAGCAACGCCGCCAGAAAATGCAACGCGTTTTTGCCGCGCGAAGGTTGAGAAAAATGCATTAATTTACCGCTGACTTTAGCCATTACTTTAGGGATAATCTTTCTATGCAAAAATTTCCACATTT
>CAZZLF010000091.1:0-7242 GCA_964654965.1 uncultured Bdellovibrio sp. | reverse complement strand
CTGGTACTTCGATTTAAACGACCGATGCCTGATCCCGTCGTAAAATAAATATCAACACTGATTGGGTTCATTACGAAATCATCTACAAGTGCCCCCCAACCGCTGATGATGATCAATGGTTGTGAAGTAGCAATATTGTTCAAGGCTGGGACAGCATTCATTCCATTGCCAGCAATCGTACTCACCGTGCCCGTTGATGAAATCGAACGTAACTTATATTCGTTTGCATCGATGATGACCACTTCTCCGGATTGAGCTCGATCAATATTATTAATCTGATTAAACCGTGCCGAAAGAGCCGACCCGCCATCTCCATGCGAGAGATTCTGCCCCAGAATGGTTTTCACTTGATTTGTCGATTTTTCAACGATCCGAATTACTCCTCGATCCATGAAAAAAATATTTTCCTGATCGTCGACAAAAAGATCATTGATGTCGATCTTGCAAGATAGTGCATCAGTTCCATCGGCGCAATTGCCGACTCCAGTTCCTGCCCCCAGTACTGCATCCCATGCATTGCTACTGGCATTATACTTCCAAGCTCGCCCCGTCCATCGATTCACGGTGTAAACCTCACCGTTTCTAGCAGACACACGATAATTGTAGCTCGATTCGGTTGGTGCATTTGGAATCCGATTCGCCAACGCTGAACCGCTTGAATTCAGTGTGGCAAGCCCAGTGAGATCACATTTGCTAGCGGCTGTTGTATTA
The DNA here is from genome assembly GCA_964654965.1 of uncultured Bdellovibrio sp. Lineage (GTDB taxonomy): Bacteria > Bdellovibrionota > UBA1018 > UBA1018 > CAIMNF01 > CAIMNF01. The sequence continues at coordinate 6,531 of CAZZLF010000091.1, read as the reverse complement.
TTATCCTGTAAAAGGATCATAAAACGATCAACTAAAGACGTGGCCGGATCAAACCTCACCCCAGCGATTGTAAAATAACAGTCGGCAATATTCTGGGTTGGGTATCCATTTGCTCCAATTCCAGTGGGTACGACATGTCGAATTAAGTTGTTAACTGAATCATAATGACTGATTTTTCCGCCCAAAGACGATGGATATTGCCAGGAATAATTGGTGAAATAGAGATCACCATTGGGTAACGGAACAAACATTGGAATTTTCGATTCATTATTATTGATGCTTCCTACGCTGGTGATTTGATACTGAAGCGGTGCTGTCTGGTCTGCAACTGTACCTCCACCACCAATAATTGTTTCGACCGTCATCGGATTCAGATCGGTATTCACTCGTCTAATCTTATTATAGTCCCAGATCAACAAGCGATCCTGATAGTCGAGAGCAATCTTAATTGGTTCTCGCAGGGTCGCCGATGAAATCGGGCCGTCAGTCGCCGTACCAGTGGTTGGAATCAATAAAGCTTGTCTGTTCCCGTCTCCGGGAGTGACCATGATAATTCCTCTGCTCAAATCGCGATGATATATCACTCCATCACGGGCCATGACAAAACTTCCAACATCCGCATAGTAATTGAGAGACTTTGCTGGAAAAAATACAGCTGCCTTTGCACTGGCACCAAGACCTGGATCCGTATTTCCCGCGATGAAATTAAATACTCCGGCGGCATTAAGCGGAGCAGAAGTGGAAAACGTGGTGATGTTGTCTGAGTCTTTCACGGCAACACGAATCCGATAAAATGAAGTGGTTGGCGATCCATTGGTCCAGACGTAGCAACCAGTCGCTTGATCATCGGCAGTGGTGGCGGGATTATTCACCGTGCATGAACCGTTTTGGCCATTAGCCAGTCCGGTTGCGATCTGAGTGTAGTTCGTGTCGTCCGTGGTGTAGTACAAAGCCACCGCTGTTGCCGGTAAAGTTTTTTCATCGGTCACCTTCCATTTGATAAAAACGGTTCCACCATTAGTGATAGTCATCTCCCCTGCAGTCGGTGGATTACTCGGAGAATCCGTATTTGTCGCCAGAACATCAGTGATCACTGGTGCCTGAGTCGCCTCTACTGTGATCAAAGTCTTGTCTGTTCCGCTTGATCCCGCGCCCGAAGCTGTCAAGGAAGAAACATTTCCAGCAGTGTCCATCACCCAAGCATAAACAGTGTAAGGGTTTGGGACGAACCCAACCGCATAATTATAATTCATCAGATTCAAACTCATGGAAGGCGTCAATCCAACTACAGGTGAATTCACCGAAACCCAGCATGATGCACTCGATGTTGGTTCTGTGCTGTTAGCATATTTCAAACAAAATTTAGTCACGTTATTTTGAACATCAGTGGCCTTCAACGAAACTCGGACAAAATTATTACCCGTGGAAGTTGCACCATCATTGATTGACATCTGTCCAACCGTTAATTGTGGAGACTGCACATCCCTGCCGAACGAAATCAAGGTTGAAGTTGTGGAATTTCCAGCCAAATCACTGATCTGGGCTGATAGAAAATGATCGGCTTCGATTAAAGCTTTAGAATTTATGGTTGCAGTGAACATGTTTCCATTACAATTCGTCGTTCCGGAGTTGATTCCATCTAAGTAAATCGTGACTGTACGATTCACTTCATTGCAATTTCCGGATACCGAATAAGTTGTAGAATCCGTGTTTTTGTTGATCCAGGTTCCTGAAACCGGTGATGTTATAGCGATCGAAGGCGGAGTCGTATCAATGGCTATGGATGAAGAACACGCACTCGATGTTGAATTGCCTGCTTGATCATATGAAATAATTTTATAGGAATAAATCCCACCATCGACTCCAATTAAATCTGCGCCTTGAACCGTTTTTGCATATGAAGTTGGATTTCCGTAAGCTTGTCCTTCACAATTAGAGCCTTCATAAAATTGGATACTCTGACTTTCCAGGTCACTTGAACCAGATTTGGCCCAGCTGGCAAAGACAGAAGTAGAATTAAAGGGTGAAGATTGACTCCAATCGAGATTCTTGGCTATATCTGGAGACGTCACATCACGAGTTAGATTTAGAGATGTTGAAGTCGAATTATTGTTTGCAGCATCTGATATGACTGCAGTTAATTGATGCTGACCTTCGCTTAGCTTCGTCGAATCGATGTTTCCACTGAATAAACTACCCGTGCAGATTGCGGTACCAATTGTAATTGCATCAACTTGAATCGATACCACTTGGTTAGTTTCATTACAATTTCCAGATACGGAATAGGTGGAACTATCGGAAGTTGAGTTGATCCAGAAATTTCCAGTCGGTGAAGTAATTGCAATCTCGGGGGGTTTCATATCGATTAATATATCGCTCGAACAAGATGATTCGGCCTCATTTCCAGCCTGATCCAAAACCACGATCTTGAAGGAATAGGTTTCTCCATCTGCCCCGGTTATCAAATCGTTAACCTTTGTGGAATCCAGATTTTTTGTCGTAAATGAGGGCGCGGTACAATTCCCGTTTTTGAATACGATCAGGTTCTGGGTAATCACATCGGTTGAAACTGATTTCGACCAGGAGGCATTGACTTCATTTTTATTCCAAGGAGAAGTCTCATTCCATTTGATGGAAGTCGCCGCTAGGGGAATCGAAGTATCCAAAGCAATCACTTTTGCAAAACCGGATCCAGTCAGGGAGTTTCCACTATCAACTTCAGGAAGTTCTGTATTTGCAGGAATTCCATAAATACTAGTGATTTCTGCTCCATTTGGTATCAATGAATCTTTTGAAACATAGTCTAGAACTGAATCTACTGAATCATTTGCTCCGACTTTATATTGAAATATGAGAGACCTCGTACCAGAGCCGTTGCTGAAGTCCACAAAAGTCTGGGGTATCACATTCAACTCCAGTTGAGGAGTTCCCTGAACCGTGACTTCCTCACTAAATTCAACTGCAATCGGAATGAGAGTTCCCTCCTTGTAAACTCCATTAGGTTTATCAGAAGTCACCCGAATAACTTTTGGAGTTGTGGAAACATGAAGAGACTCATTCTTGAAGGTACGAATCTTGCCACACGATGCAAGGCCAACGACCATCATCGTGGAAATCAAAAACTTCCCAAAAGCATCGAATGATAAAATCACTCCAGCCCGTTTCAAAATAAAACCCTCGCCTCTATAAATATTATCGGCAGGAGTCATTTTTTTGTGAATGCGTCTGAAAAGACACGGGGTTAAAACTATTTTAAGGCATCTGCAACCAGTGCGGTTTCGTGAATCACCCTTTGGGACAAGATGGGATCAGCACCAAAGTATCCAAAAGCCCTCATGCGATCAATTTGAAAAGGTCGCACTGATAAATTTTGAAGATTGCGCGAGCTTTCGAAAAACCGATCTGATTCAAATTCTTTTTGCCAGTTCCAATCACCGAAATTCTTTTCACCCCAAAGGCGAACCGTTTGAGCCAGATGACAACTGACGCAATCTGCGGTTCCTGGATTATGCAATCTTGGATTCTCAAGACGAATCGCTCTTCGGATGATCGATTTCAATTCAGAACGTGACTGCAGCTCTTTCACTCGAAGGGAATCACTGGCAAGCCTCAACCAAAGTGCCTCAGTCTTCGGCAAATAACTGATTCCACCTGCAAACTCCTCCAGATTTTCCATCCCTTCGGGGGTGATCATGAAGGTTTGAGAAACCGGTCTTTCAATATCGAGCGTGGGAATATGAATCAAGGACCAACCATTCGTCGTACGATCCAACCCCATGAAAGTCCATAAACGACTCATCCTCACCGTCATCGCTGTCACCCGAATCAAGTTGGTCTCACCACACGATTTCAACACCAGCGCTCGCAACCTTTTCCAATAATTTCCTGAATAGCCTTCAGATAAGATCAAGGGCTGAATCTGAAGTGGAGAAAGCAACCAGGATCGCCTATGGTTGGTTCTAACTTCACTGAATAGAAGATTAAGTTCCGCAAGAATGCCGGACCACTCTGAATCACTGAATTCATGAAACGTATGAATCGCAGTATCTAGAGTAGTGACGTGATCACCCACCATGATCAGTGGCTGCCAAACCAAACGAATTTGATGCCTACATTTTTGGGGAGTGACTCCCTCGCTAAAACAAGGATCAAAACGAATTCCGATCACTTTAAGATTGTGCTGGTAGATCTGATCCTGATCGGCTTGATCGGTCAATGGAGGCAAAAAACGAAAAACAGAGTTGGGCAACAATTCTCCTCGCTCAGCTCGATCGCTTGCCCGAAGCAAAAAATCGAATTCAGCGATTTGAGGAAGAGGTAAAAGTTGAGAAACCTCATTCATTCCCCAGGATTGGGCGTTTGCATCGCTCACAAAAGCAAAAAAAACCTGAGTCAACAGCGCGAATAATAGAGTTGGATATATTCCCACAAGCCCCCCATGACTTATTGATAACGAATATCAATAACAATTTTTCCCTGAAAGTTCAAATGGAAGTGCCGATGCGAATCAACTCTCTTATTTTAACGCGATGCTTTTTCCAAAATAACTTACCGCATTAAGCGCCGAATTCTTGACGAATTTTCCACAGACCGATAACCCTACCTTATGGCTTATTTACAACAACAAGTGGGTTGCATCGAAGTGGTTTGTGGAAGCATGTTCAGCGGTAAAACCGAGGAACTCATGCGACGCCTGAAGCGCGCCCAATACGGTCGCCTCAAAATTCAAGTTTTCAAGCCGATCATCGATCAGCGCTATAGCGTTGATCATGTTCAAAGTCATGATGCGAATAAGATTCTTTCCATTCCTGTCACCACTGCACGTGAAATTCTCGACCGGGTTGATGACAACACCCGAATTGTCGGAATCGATGAAGCACAATTCTTCGACGACTCGATCGTCGATGTCGCTCAAAAACTCGCTTATCGTGGCACTCGCGTAATCTGCGCCGGTCTCGACATGGACTTCAAAGGCCAACCCTTTGGGCCAATGCCAAAACTTCTTGCCGTTGCAGAAAGCGTAACCAAACTATCTGCTGTTTGTATGGTTTGCGGAGCCCCAGCCACCCGATCCCAAAGACTGGTCCCAGGAAACATCGCTTCTGACACCTCGACTACGGAAGATCAAGTTCTCGTGGGCGCACAAGATTTCTACGAAGCTCGCTGCCGTTTTTGTCATGAGCCTGAAACCATCGTCACTTCTCAAGCAGGTATTTTCGCAAAATCGAGATAACACCGAATGGATTTTCAATATTCTCTAAGCCGTGGGTATCAACTTTCCGAACGGGAACATCTTTACGGAAAAAACGTCCATCTATTGAATGATCCATTCCTCCATACCCAGCTTGCCAAACTTTGTTCGATTGGAACTGATCAACCTCTCATCAATGAATTGGTTCAAAGTATTTACTCTTCATTGATTCGCATCGTGATCAGCCACGAGTTTCCACAAAAAATCGCCTCCACTCGCTCGCGCATGAGCGAGGCTCACCCGGTTGAGGGAGTCTTTGAAAGTCCGATCATCGATCCTGAAACCAAAGTGGTGAGTGTAAATCTTGCCCGCGCAGGCACGTACCCTTCTCATCTTTGTTATCAAACCTTGAACTACCTGATGAACCCCAAACAGGTTCGACAAGACCACATCAGCATTGCCCGTCAGACGAACGAATCCCATCATGTCACCGGAAGCCTTGTCTCTGGACATAAAATCGGTGGCAAAATCGATGATGCGATCGTTCTGATTCCTGATCCAATGGGTGCAACTGGTGGAACCGTGGTTGAAACTCTGGAGCTGTATCGCGCATATGGTTCAGCAAAAAAATTCATCGCCATCCATTGCATCGTGACTCCGGAATATTTGAAAAAAGTTGCTCAAAATCACCCCGAAGTTACCGTCTATGCCATCCGACTGGACCGTGGACTTTCAAGTCAGAATGTTCTTCAGTCTGTTCCAGGCACGTACTGGAACGAAGAAAAGGGCCTGAACGAAAATGACTACATCGTTCCAGGCGGGGGCGGTTTTGGTGAGATCATGAATAACGCTTTTGTCTGATTTCAACGCATCCGGCCTTTCTGAATTCTTTATATTTTTGTTAGTCTGATTTCGATATGAGCACTGAAAAAGTAATGATTGAGTCGATTGCGCCGGTTCGTGTAGACCTTGCGGGTGGAACCGTAGACATCTGGCCTCTTTATCTTCTTTTGAATCAACCAAAGACGATCAATTTTGGAATTAGCTTATTCGCAAAAACCACTATTGAAGCTCAGCCTTCCTCCAGTCCACAAGTAAAGCTCGAGTCTTTGGATCAAAAAAAATCCAGCACCTTCAGTTGGTCTCAAATTCTCGACGAAAATTTTGAATCCATTCCTGAGTTGACGTTATTAGTTCGATTGCTCCGCTACTTTGCCAAGCAACATCCGAATCCACAATCACTCAACTTCACCCTCAAAACAGAAGCAAAAAGTCCTGCGGGTGCTGGACTCGGTGGATCTTCCGCACTTTCCATCTCCATCATCGGTGCACTTTGGAAA
>CAZZLF010000090.1:0-7271 GCA_964654965.1 uncultured Bdellovibrio sp. | reverse complement strand
CGGGATGCCTTGGTCGCTGTGAGGAGGGGGTGGTTGCAGTTGCCTATCCTTCTGCCGAATGGATCGTGAATGCTTCGACTGCAGATTTAGAAGAAATGAAGAAGTTCATCACCGAGAGGGTCGAGGGACTGGTGGCCAGGTAAAGGGGTGATCAAAGAGGTTGATAACTCTGTGCGCTACCGTGTAAGATTTTCGCATGCTGGACATCAAATACATTCGAGACAACGTTGAAGCCGTAAAAAAAGCAATTGCTCAAAAAAAGGTGAGCTTGAACCTTGAAGAGCTACTCGGTGTCGACCAGCAGGTTCTGGAGCTGAAAAAGAAATTGCAATTGTTGCAGGAAGAAAAAAACGCTACGGCGAAACTCGTTCCTAAAGCAACCCCAACAGAACGCCCGGCATTGATTGAAAAAGGAAAACAAGTTGGGCAGCAAATTGCCGCTCTTGAGCCTGAAGTGAATTTAAAAGAAGAAGAACTCAAAAAGCTTCTCTGGCTTACTCCTTTGGTTCCGGCATCGGATGTTCCAGTCGGAGTCGATGATTCTGAAAATGTGGAACGAAAAAAAGGAGGCTTGATTCCTGAATTTCCGTTCGCCATGAAAGATCATGTCGACATCATCCTTAAAAATAATTGGGCTGAATTTGAGCGAATGGCTGCGGTTTCAGGTAGTAGAATGCTGGCTCTCAAAAATGAATTGGCACTTTATGAATTTGCTGTGATTCGTTTTGCGCTCGATTATCTTTCCAAAAAAGGTTCTCAAATCATTACAGTCCCTGCAATGATTCGTGAAGCGGCTCTTTTTGGAACGGGCCATTTTCCAGCAGGAAGAGACCAAGTTTATTTTTTACCAGCGGATGATCTGTATCTTTCAGGGACCGCTGAAGTACCCATCACTTCTTTGCATAGTGGTGAAATCATGAGTGAGTCACAGTTGCCGATCCGATATACGGGGTTTTCTCCTTGCTTCCGCCGTGAAGCTGGAAGCACTGGAAAAGATGTTCGCGGTTTGATGCGCGTTCACCAATTCAACAAGGTTGAACAATTTGTTTTCTGTCGCAACGACGCAGAAGAGTCCGCCTATTGGCATAATGAAATTTTAAAAACTTCTGAAGAAATCGTTCAAGCATTTGAATTACCTTATCGAGTGATCGAAGTTTGTACGGGAGACATGGGTGCAGGGAAGTATCGCATGCATGATTTGGAATGCTGGGTTCCTTCTGAGAAGCGTTATCGTGAGACCCATTCCTGCTCCAGCTTGCATGATTGGCAGGCTCGTCGTGCCAACTTGCGTTATCGTGATAAGGACGAAAAAGTTAAATTTATTCACACTTTGAATAATACAGCCGTTGCAACGCCACGCATTTTGATTCCGTTAATTGAAAATCACCAACTTGAAAATGGTGCGATTCGCATTCCAAAAGCGTTACAGCCATATATGGGTGGTTTGGATCGAATTGGTCAAAAATAAGTCAATTTTTTGACGATTGTCAGTTGGTTTCACTGGGTTCAAAATAAAAGACGGAGAAGTTTTATTCAATGAACCAACTCGCATTAAGCCCAGTCACTGGAATTTTAAAAGAAGAAGAAGTTTTCATCGATTATGGAAAACATGCCGGACTGACGGTAAAGCAAGTTCATCAGATGGATCCCGAGTTTTATGATTTGCTCATTGATCAAAAAGGGTCCGGTGTTTATGCCATCAAGCGGGAAGCTCATGTTGATGGTGATAAAACTTTTCGCCTTTATCTGAATCCTCTTGCGCACTTGGATCAGTAATCGTTAGATTTTTTTCATGTTTGAACCCATTTCTCGAAATGCTTCCCAGGATTTTTTCGGGTTTCAATCTCTGGTAGCGAAAAAAAGTCTGGATACTTTTTCCATCCTTCATCCTCAGCGAAAAAGTCAATGTTCGACCCATGATCAAAAAATAATTTCAGGAATTGAAGCATGTTTGTCAGAGTAGAAACCGGTTATAAGGCAGAATTTATCGATCCAGAAGCCCGTCGCATTCAGAAAAAGATTTCTGAAATCCATCCTCATCTTGCAGAAAAAATCCGTTGGATCCGTAAGTTGAAATGTTACTGGCTAGAAATCGATGCTTCGAGAGATCGGATTATCCAATCCATCCAGCATGTATTCAAGAATCCAGTTACGCATTGGCTGTTTACCGGTGACCTGCTTCCTTCGGCAGCAGGAAGTTTTGGTACCTTGCAGGATTTGATGCAGGCTTCTCCCTATCGTCCGGGTATTTTTCACGGAATTGAAAAACGAAAGCGTTTTTCATTTCACGATGAAGAAGCCAATGTCATCAAGGATATCGTCCAAACGGTATTGGAAGACCACCATGCGGTCAAATCCACCATCACCGGGGAATTATTATTGATTGAAGGGGTCAAGCTGACTCAGTCAGATCTCGAGTGGATTGCCAGAAACTGGTTTGCCGGCGACAAAAGTGAATCTTGGTCGATTATTTCAGAAGACGAACTGAAAAAAAACTCACGTTTTCAATCCGAACAAGTGGCCCAATATCTCAGCACGACACCCGTTCAGTCCCGATCCAGATTGTTGCAGTTCAGACAGATGGGATTGCCTCCTGAAGATCACATTGATTGGCGCGGAGTGGAGGAATTGTTTCGCGGAACTGTGACCTTGCATGAAAAACACTTTTTTCAGATCGAGGAAGAATGGCTGCTCAGGCCGGAAATTCGGTTTTCTTCCGATTCCCTTTTACAGAATACCCGGATGGAATTGGAGTTTCATCTTGCCAGCCAGCAATTGGAATCGGTAGCGGAAGGTTTTACTTCCCAGCTCCAGACTGTTCTGGGCGTTCTTCCCAACATTAATCGCGCTTGGTTGGGTGAAGAATCCGGAAACCATCCGATCCGAGTCAGGGATGAGTTTGAGACAGCGATTAAAAATGTTTCTGAAACGACGGCAACTCCGATTGTTCAGATGAAATTGTATGAAGACAGCAATGAAAATGAGCCTTCTTTCTTTTGGTCATCGAGCTTGGGAATTGCCCTTCAAAAAAATGATGCGGTAGAAACGACCGAGCGTACCGATTTCATTTGGATCGGTGATCCGGTTTCTCCTTCCTACCAGGATTTGGTCTTTGTTCAGAGCCTGAAAAGCGCCATTCAGCACGCTAGAGATGCCAAAGCCTTGAGTTTTGTTCTTCCTTGTTCTGGAATGACTCTGATTGAAGTGCTCAAAAGGGCTGCGCCCCTTGCCTATGGATTCGATCTGGTTGTCGATGGCAAAGAAAGTTGGTTCAATAAAGTTCTGGAATCACCTATTTCATTGAGTCAGATCTGGGGAATCCGCTCGGAACAGAAAAACTGGCTTCTGAATGAGCTTGGGCTTCGAGGTATTCCTTATTTCCATCTTGGAACTTCCAATCTCAGCGGAGATATCCGTGTGATTCATAAGGGACAAACCATGTTCCAATTGAATCTTACCGACTTCTTTAAAACAGTTCCGGTTCAGCCCGAAGTTTCATTGCTGAAAGAGGCATTTGCGGATTCAAATCTGAAAAGAGAGAAACTCATTCAGCCTGTAAAATTCAAGAATCGTTATTCTGTAGAGGAATTATTATTAAAACCAGAACCCCATCATGCCAGTATTGCATCCCCTGTGGTTTTGAGGCCTGATTTGAATCTGTGGACTGGAATCATGGTGTTGAGTGATCTTTGCAGTGATGATTTTGATTCAAAACATATGGAGTATCTGCTTCGAAAATGTACGGCATTGGGAGGTCAAATCCGATCAATGCAATTTTCGATGATGAATGGATTGAATTCCTGGTACCAAGTGATCAAACATGTGGAAAGTGAATACGGAATCCAACTGACTCAGATGGAAACCATCGAACTTCCTCAAAAGAAGTCTCATTGGCTTGCACTTCAATTAGTTGCTCGCATGAATGATATTCGAAATATTCGCAGTGAAGATTTTAAACAATCGGGTGACCGAATCTATTGGCTTCCAGGCGGATTCGAACAACCCGCTACTCGATGGCTAGCTGGAATGGAAGGTCGCTATCAAAATTCCCTGCACAGTGCGATTGCCATAGAGCCTTCCGATTCCAATGCATCTAAACCAGGCATGGATGGTGTGATCAATACACTCACGTTTGCACTGATGAAACGCAAACTCGGAGCGGAGCTCAGGCTTCAACATTATTTCCCGGGTGGGTTCTTTGTGAGTTTAGGTGAGAATGAACGATATTCCGTCGAAGAAGAATGGACTGCGATGGGAATCGAATTCGAATGGATCGGGAAGGTGACCTCCACTCCGCATCTGGTGATTCGAGATGAAGAAGATCGGGTCTTCACTGTTCCGATTGAGGATCTTTTATGAGTATGTATCGTGCTTTGATTTTATCTTCTCCAGGAAGTCGGGGAGAGCGGTCTTTTGCCCATGCGCTGAAACAAGTGGGATTCGATGCTGAGATTTTGACCATTGATGAGGCTATTCGTCTTCGATTGGAACAAGATCAACTAAGTTTGAAATACAAGCTGGTTGTGCTTCCGGGAGGAAACACTTACGGATCGGTTGTGGGAACAGGTCGTGTTCTTGCGTTGAAAATTCAATATGCTCTGGGATGGAACTTGAATCGCTTTGCTGAGCGTGGAGGATTGGTTCTAGGGGTGGGTTCAGGTTTTGAAACCCTCTTGCAGATGAAAGTCTTTGGAGAAGATTACGCACTGAAATTGAATGACGAAGCAAAAGTCCAAGAAAAATGGATTCGAGTCATTCCAACAGGATCTCGTTGTCTTTGGTTGCGAGGATTGGGAACCCTTGATCTTCCCTTGAATGAACAAGATACAGAATTTGTCATTGATTCGTCAGCTTATGTGGAAGCAAAGGGAAAACTCGATCGACTTGGATTGGGATGTTTGCGTGGTGAACGTGAATCAGGTCGAAATGACGATCGAATCTGGGGGCTTTGTGACATGACGGGAAGAATTTTTGGCTTGCTCCCGCATCCTGAATATTTCCTGAGTTGGACAAATACCGATGATTGGTACGTCAATCCCACTCGTGCTGCAGCACCGGGTTCCGGCATGCAGATTTTTGAAAATGCAGCTAGATTCGCCGAAAGTTGAAAATTATTTCGCCCAATAAGAAGCTTCTTCCAAGCTCTCTTCTCGTTCTGGTAGCCCACGGAACAATCGAGGAGAATTTCGAGACAAGATTTCAAAACTGACCCGATTGGCATATTTGCAGATTTGAGCAATTGAAGAATAGGTTAGATAATTCGCCTGGTGTTTTGGTGAATTCGGAACTTTCTTGGAGTGATAACGGTTTGCAGATAAATCATGCAAAAGTGCTGAAAGGGCACCATCACCTGCTCCGTTGGTATTTCGAATCACGTGTGGTCCACCCATGAATGGATTGATGTGGGAATAAATCTTGAGAGCTTGATTGCAATCACTGCGCTTCATTGCGCGTGAATATTCGTATTGGTTGTAGTTGACGATCGATTTGGTGTGAAGTTCGTGCTCGGTTTTTCGTGCATGCTTCTCATCCACCAGTGCACCGATATAAAGTCCTTGGGCACCGACTGTGAGTAGGGTCAAGTCAGTCCAATCCAGCACATTTTCAAGAGCCATGAGCGGATCACTGATTCCTGTGAGGGCATTCGCTTCATCCATATTCATTGCCAGAACATTTACATAATCTTTGATGAATTTGACAAAAAAGTCGCGTTTTTCAGAGATGAGCGAACTTGTACCCAGAGTCAATACAATCGGAACTCCTGATTTTTTTGCGATTTCACAAGCTTTGAATGTGGATTGAAAAATCGGCCAGGATTCATCTCTCAAAATGTAAGCTGAAATTAAAAGTGCAGTTGAAGTTTCGATGATGGAATTGGGAATATAATCGCTTGAAAGTTCGTTGATGCAACCTTTGCTGATTCCAAAAGTGCGCTCTCCATCCGGGCTGATAAAACACATTGCTCGACCCATGGGAGAATCACAAGGTTGAAGCTGGTTCAAATCCACTTTCGAAGAAGTGGAGGAAATGTATTTGAAAGAATAGTCCCCGACGGTGATGTTTTTGGTGATTGCACCGAGTAGGACTGCGCGTTCTTCCGAAAGGGTGCAGTAGTTATGAAGGGTGTTGCCAACGGTACCACCGGCGAACTCACCCTTGATCTTTTTCTGAGATTTAAGCTCCGAATACATTTTATTGCAAATATGGTCGTCAATGATCTGGGACTGGCCTTTACTCAGGGAGTATTGTTTTAGAAATGAATCATCGATGAGACATTCAATGTCGACCAGTGGCTGGTCAATTCCAACAATATGAAAACTATCATCTGCATCGAAATTTTGGCTGATGTCGACGCGTTCTTTTTCTTCTACTGGAAAGTAATGCTTACTTTTGCGTCGACCTGGAAATTTCATAATTGGTTCGAGATTATATGTCTAATTGCGTCACTTGTCGAGAGAAACCTGTTTGGAAACAAAGGTTTGATTCAACGAAAAAAGTAGAATTCGGGCTTTTTCAAGATGTGTTTGAAGAAAGCGTTTGTTAATATTTGAAACGTCATGAAAAAAATCAAAGTCGTCTATCGAGATGCCTCGATTCTGGGTGCGCATAAGCCTTCGGGAATTGCGACCTATCGTGAATCGAGAAACGATCACGCGGATGGCTTGAAGGAATTGCTCGAAGAGCAATTGAATCAAAGACTCTTTCCCGTTCACCGGATTGATGCCGACACTTCAGGGCTCGTCTTGTTTGCTTTGGATTCCAGAGCTGCAGCAGGAATGATCCGTATTTTTAAAGAACAAAAAGTCGATAAGTATTACATGGCCTGGTGTGTGGGAGAGGTTCCTCGAGCGGGAACAATCAATAAACCCCTGAAAAAAAACAAGACGGAACAGCTAGAATCCGCCAGAACTGATTTTGAGCGCATAAAAACTCAAAAAATTGCGGGCCAAGTATTTTCCATGGTTCATGTTTTTCCATTCACCGGACGCTTTCACCAGATTCGCCGTCACTTTGATCAGCTGGGGCATTCCTTAGTGGGGGATCCGCTTTATGGAAGTCCGGAATCCTGGAAAGGGTTTTTTAAAAACGAAAACGAGACCCGATTGATGTTGTTGGCTGAATCGGTGGAGTTTATGCATCCGTTTACCCGAAAGCCTATTCGCATCAAGACCAAACCAGACTTTTAACTCAAATCCTCATTCAACTAAATTCGTTAACTGTGTGAGTCTTTCGAAAAACTCTCTACTCGGGTATGATGGGAAGATGAAGGC
>CAZZLF010000089.1:0-7352 GCA_964654965.1 uncultured Bdellovibrio sp. | reverse complement strand
CCGGCAGGAATTGGCGCAAACTGGAGTAAAATTGGAAAATCCCAAATTACTGAACCTTCCTGCAGACAAAACTGAAACAACAACAGATACCAAAGAGTCGGTAAGCGGATTTTTTGTGCAACTCGGTTCCTATACTGAAAAGAAGGAAGCCTTGTCCAAAGTAAAATTTTTTTCAAAAAAGGGTGTAACAGCTGAAATTCAAATGGCTGAAGTAGCGGGCGTTACCCGGTATCGGGTAGTCATTTCAGGGTTCAAGACCAAGGGCGCAGCGGAAATGCAAGGTCGCGAACTAAAGCAAAAACATAAAATTGAAAACTTTATAGTCACCAAATCGGAATAATCTAACTCGATCATCGTTTAGTTGTGAGTAGCTTTTCGCTTTGACTCATTCATGAGTGATACTTCTTTTAAGAGCAGGAATATTCTGCTTTCAAGATTGAATTGATTGATATCGTACTGAATCACTGCTTCGCTGCCAGAAACCAGATTAATTCCAATTAAAAAGCCCTGGTCGTGAAGTTCTTGAGCCTGATTGATCGGCATGCCCGCTTTGGACAAAATTGGGGCAATGTTCATTTGCTCCACCGTAGCGGATGCCTTGACCGCGGTCTGCCGATTCTCAACAATTAAAGCGAGAACTTTATACCCGAACTCTGAAAGTGAACGTTTCTTGTTGGGTTCAACCAAGTTCTGTTCATTCAAAAACTGAATCATCTGATCCAGGAACTTGATGTCGAGTAATCGGTTTCCATCCGCAATGAATTTCATTTTCTGAAAAATTTCAATCAAGCTGTAAATTTTACTACTGCCGACTTGCATGATTTGACTTCCAAACCGTTCAAGAATCTGGGGATTGAATTCTATCCCATTATTCACGGGCTTGCCGTATCTCGAAGAGGCGATCAGCAAAGCGGTGCTGAATTTTAAAAGCTCACTTGAAGTAATATAGGTGAACTCTTTGGATCTGTTTCCGAATTTATCGGTTTCATAATCAGTGGATAAACTTTCAAGAGAGCGGAGCCTGTTATTGGCTGCGCGAAGTCTTGCCGTGATAGTGCGGATGAGTGCTCCAAACCATTCAGGAATCTTGGAAACGGCATCTTCAAGAGCTTCCTTGGAAATTTCAATCAACTCAACTGGTGAGACGGCTTCAGCAGACGCTGAGCGAGGATTGTTGTCGAAAAAAGCAAGTTCTCCCAAAATCTGTCCAGCACGAATGGTTTCAATTTCAATCGATCCGATCCCCTTTTTCTTGAAAATTCGGACGACACCTCTTCTGACGAAGTAAAGACTCTTGGACTGATCTCCTTCGTTGAATATGACTTCACCGGCTTTGAGTGAGATTTCTTTTGAATTCATTTACTTCTCCTTCATTTCGATTGAACCATCCCAATTTTCTGCAGGTGGATGTAATTTGTAATATTCACAACGATTGATGTACATATTTGCGACAGGATCTTCGAGCCCATGATCGCGGTAATAGATTCGATTAGATTGTTGAAAGCTTTTTTTGGATTCATCCCAATTGCGAGACATAAAAAGTTTTCTAGACTGTTGAAATAATTCATCTGCTTCCTTGCTGAAAGGTTCAAGCGATAGTTCAACCAGGTCCGTGGCAACTTTCTTTCCTTTAACTTTGACGGAGTCCAGGACACGGTAATGGATTTTGTCTGGATGTTTTTGTTCCAAGATCTCCATCGTATTTTTCGTGGATAAAACGCCTACTCCGTAAATCCGGGTTAATCCTTCCAATCGAGATGCCAAATTCACGTGGTCACCGAGAACGGTATACTCAAAAATCTTTTGAGATCCCATGTTTCCAACACTGACTGTTCCTGAATTCACGCCGACACCCATGCCCACATCAATGTTATAACGCTGTTTGAAATCAGGTGCGATCGAAGCTAGTTTTTTCTGCATCATGCAGGCCGCAGTGCAGGCACGAAGAATATGATCTTCTTGAAAGATCGGAGCTCCCCAGAACGCCATCACTGCATCACCGATGTACTTGTCGAGCGTTCCTTCGTTTTCAAACACACAATCGGTCATGACGGTGAGATATTCATTCAGGAATTGAGAAAGTGTTTTTGGGTCCATTCCTTCTGAAATAGTCGTAAATCCACGTAAATCAGAAAATAAAATGGTTAATTCGCGGCGTTCTCCACCAACGGCAAGTTTAGACGGGTCTTTTAAAACCATATCGACCACCGAGGGAGCAAGGTAGTGAGAAAATGCAGCCTTGATGTTTTTCTTTTTCTTTTCTTCGATGATGTATCGAATCGAGAGAATCAAAGCAAAGATGGTGAATGTCTCAAGGTAGATGAGGGCTGTGGGAAGGTTAATGTTTTTATGTTTAAAAAGATAAATGACATCTACATATTGGAAACCAACCAGGAATCCAATGAAAAGCAGAAGTCCCGGAACCGCTTCCAAAGCAGAGAAAAGAATTGAGAAGATCAAACCAATGGTGATGATCAACACTAAGGGGAGCCAATCTTTTTTGATGCTGCTTGCAGATTTCAATGAGTCCATCGACAACAAATTATTGAGTGCCGTTGCGTGTCCTTCGACTCCCGGAGTATTGGAATCAAATGGGAATGCCCGCATATCGTAAAGTCCTATTGCACTCACTCCGAAAAAGACTTCTTTGCCTTCCAGAGCCGTTTTTACTTTTGCTGTTGTTGCAGGATCGTCTCCTTGCACTGCCAAAAGAACATCGAGAGCCGAAATGTAAGGAAACGTTTCTCTTGGCCCTTTGAAGTTCAAGTCAATATATCCAAGTTTTGTAGCCGGAATTGGGTTATCCGGATTTTTAGAGAAATATATTTTTTCGACTCGAGTATCATTTTTAAAATCGACAATCAGTTCATCTTCTTTGATGAGTTCCGCCATTTTGGTAGAAAGTGCGGAATAGACCTTGTTATTGCCGATCATGATGAGGGGATAGCGGCGAACATATCCGTCTGGATCGGGAATGATCTCAAAGTAACCTGCATTTTGAGCGGCATCATGGTAGGAGGGAATTGGAAAAATTCCTGCAAGGATATTGGACATGGGAGAGTGCTTGAGTGCATCAAGTGTGAATTTGGTTTCCTGTTTCAGAGAAAATTTACCAATACCGTTCAGTACAGATTCATTATTGAATTGATTATCAACCGGGCAGTCTTGTTTTTCATAAAATGGCTGGCAAGAGGTAGGGATGTAACCGAGGACCAACCGGTCACGATTTTTTTCAATTACTTTTGCAAAGAGGGAGTCTCCATCAATCACTTCTTTAATCTCTTTTTCGAGCTTGGGACTCATTTTTTTTATTTTGTTGTAAATGTCGACGGGAATACGATCTTCAGGTTCTGAAAATACCACGTCCATTGCCACGTGCTTTGCGCCCATTTCAAAGATGGAGTAGATGATTTGCGCATAAATTTCGCGATGCCAGGGCCAGCGTCCGAGTTTTTCTACCGAGACATCATCCGCGGTTACAATCGCGATGTCAGGATGGTGGGGCTGAGTTCCACGAATCTTGAACTTGATGTTGGTCATGATTCCATTGATGTTTTTGGAAAGAGGGTAAACTTCTTTCCTTAAAAAACTGGATTCTAATTTACCTTGCTCACCCCAATCAAAAGTGGCCTGAATCAGGCTGAATAAAACGATAATTGGAATGGCAATCAGCCAAAGCCTGAACTTCAAGCAACTTCCTCATTCTTCATTCTGTTTTTTTTTAAAAGGAAGAAGCCTACAAAAGCCACCAATAACAAAATTGGAATGAACTGGAATTTTTTTACGGTATCAACGATTTCAGAAGCGTTTGCGCTTGCCCGATTGCTTCCGATGATCACAAGGGGAAGGTAAATCATCGTAGAGAGTGAATTCAGAATGTAAAACTTCTTCGGATTGACCTTGAGCGATCCGATCGTGATAAACAGTGCCGTTCTCAATAGGGGAAGAAATCGAATCATGAAAATGATGATTGGCCCTTTTCTTTCAAAGAAAGCTTCCGCTGCATCCATTTTCCGGTCATTCAGGACAAAACTAAAGGGTTTCTTACGGCTTAGCGTACGGCCGAATTTTCTACCCGAAAAGAATGTGATGCTGTCTCCGGTGAGAAGCGCACAAAACCCGAGAAGGATCAGATAGCGATAATCAAAGATACCCATGCCGGAAAGTGCTCCGCAGGTGATGAAGGTGATATCTGAATTGAATAGGCCAACACAGGATGCGGTGACGATCAGAAAAAAAATAAAATAAGCTTCCATTCCGGAATGGGACATGAAGAAATGTTGTAGTGCTTCCATGAAATAATTCTAATGAAAAAACTAAAAAAAAAACACCTGAAACCAAAGGGAATCAGGTGCCAAAACTTCATCGTTATTTTGTTTTAAATGGTCAGTTTTTTATCTCGTTTAATTCTTCCTTGTACCAGGTTGTCAAAATTTCTTTAGATGTTTCCGGTGAAGTTCCCCAGTGAGCAGCTACATCGATATTGATTTGCTCGAGCGGGCTTTTGTTTCCTTTAGAAGCTTCGATGATTGCGATTTTCGCTTGATCGAGATTCACTCCGTAAAGTCTTTTGCTGATGTCTGCTACGTCAGATTCGTTACGGGCGCGGTCGCGTCCAAGGACTGCCCAGTCTTGTAAGGTTTTAGCGATCTGAATTCCCGTTTCTTCAGCCAATGCGTATTTTTGAGCAAATGTTTTTCCGACTTGGATGGCAATTTGTTTTTCTTGTTTTGCTGCTTGTGCAATCACGTCTGCCGATAGGGTTCCCTCTCCGTCCATTTCATTGAGAGCATTTCCATAGTTGTCATACAAAATTCCGGAGCTGCTGAGCCAAGCATAACCGACATAAGTGCGGTAATACCCGTATGAATCAGTGTAAGACCAGAAGTCGTAATATAAGTTCATGCTCCCATAATAGGGGTCACTCGAAGATCGAATCTTGGAACCATTAGCGTAGAAGTTACATCCCGCCATTGGATACCCGTAACTGATACAGCGGTTTCCGTAAACGTCGTACCATGCTCTTTGGTAAGGATCGTAAGATCCCGAACTGTAACCACCGGAAGTTCCATGACAAGCGGTGAGTGAAATCGCAGTAAGGATTGCTGCAAAAAGTGTCAGAAAAGCTTGTTTGATATGTAGATTCTTCATCGTGGTCTCCTTGTACCATTGGTTGAGCAGGTGAACTGCTGATTTTTGCAGAGCAAGGTTGGTGCCAATCGAGAAATAAAAATAACCAAAACATTTCAAGCGCTTACACTCGTCCAATGGGGGTGGTGTCAAAGAGTGCTTTTTAAAACTGGTAAAAATCGGTGACAAAATAAGCTAGAGAAGTCGTCGAAGCAAATCTAAAGCAGCCTGAGCAGCACGTTCCTTGTTTCTTTCGCGGTTGTTTTCCATTTTGAAAACTTTTGCTTCAGATTTGTCACCGGAAGAAACCCCAACCCAAATGGTTCCTACTGGAGCATGTTGATCTCCGCCAGAAGGCCCAAGATAACCTGTGGTTGCTACGCCATAGGTTGTTCCCCATTTTTTTCGAATGTTTTCTGCCATGAGTTTGCAGATCGTCTCAGAAACTATTCCGTGCTTTTCAATCAGATCAGAAGGAATGCCGAGTTCTTTTGTTTTCAATTCGGTTTGATAAGGGACGAGGGTTCCGCGAAGAACTTCTGAGGATCCAGGCACTTGAGTGATCCAATGAGAGATCAATCCCCCTGTACAGCTTTCGGCGAGAGCCAATGTTTGCTTTTTGTTTTTCAGTTTTTCAAAAATGACTTTTTCCAAAGTGTCCGATTCGAAACCAAAAAAATCCTTGCCACAAAAAGAGATCAATTCTTTTACCAATGAATTGAATTCTTTTTTTTGATCTTCGTTACAAACCGTTGCTTGTAATCTCAGCCGAACTTGTGTCGAGCTGGGAAGAAAGGCTAGTGAATAAGCTTTCAATTGACGAACTTTTTGTACGAAAGGTTCGCAGCGTTGAGCCAGGGCGCTTTCGCCAATTCCGGTAGTGAGCAAAGTCGTTCGCATGATCTCTTCGCCCTCTTTAATTGATTTTTTTGAAAGAGCAGGAAGAATATATCTTTCCATCATGCTCTTCATTTCAAAAGGCACACACGGTACTTCAAAAGTCTCTACGGATCGGTTCAAGTTTTTATGAGTAAAATGCTGGCCAGCTGCAGTTCCACAGTCATTATCAATTCTATGAGCACTTTTGAGGAGTAATCCCTGTTTTTTATTGTTCTCACTCATCACTCGATTTCGCGATCGAAAGAATTCTTCCACCCGAGAAATCCATTCCAGGTCCATTTCTAAAGGAATATTGAAATAGTTAGATAGAGTTTCCATGGTGAGATCATCATGAGTGGGGCCCAGGCCTCCACCGATAATCACAAAATCAGATTCGGGTAAAAGATAATCCAATGCTTTAGAGATTTCGGTTTCACGATCTCCAACCGAAAGCTGATGTGTGACTTTGCAGTGGATGTCAGTCAGTTTTGAACCCATCCAGGCAACATTGGAATTGATCACTTGTCCGATGAGTAGTTCATCGCCGATGGTAAGTAGTGAACCTTTCATATTATTCCTCTTCCGATGCGCGAAGTTTTTCGAGGGCGGAAAAGTCTTCCAAAGTCGAAGTATCTCCGGTTGTTTTACCAGTGGTCACCATTTCGCGCAGTAATCTTCTCATGATTTTTCCGGAGCGCGTTTTGGGGAGTGCATCGGTGAAACGAATGTCGTCTGGTTTGGCGATGGGCCCGATTTCTTTAGCCACATGATTCTTCAAATGGTCCGAAAGTGCATTGAGCGATTCTGGGGTGGAATGATGTTTCAACTCTTCGGCCTTGATGGTGACAAACGCAACCAGTGCGCTTCCTTTTAAATCATCAGGTCGGGCAACCACGGCAGCTTCAGCGACGGATTTGTGAGAAACTAAAGCGCTTTCAACCTCTGCGGTTCCCAAACGATGGCCGCTGACATTCACCACATCATCGACTCGTCCCATGATCCAGACGTAACCATCTTTGTCTTTACGTGCGCCATCTCCGGTGAAATAGAATTTTTGTTTTTTGAAATCGTTGAAATAGGTGTTTCGGTAGCGTTCAGAATCTCCGAATACATTTCGAAGCATGGATGGCCAAGGGTGTTTGACGACCAAAAGTCCACCCTCATTTGCCTTACATGATTTTCCATCTTTTCCGACAACATCAGCTAAAATTCCTGGCAAAGGAAGTGTTGCGGTTCCTGGTTTGGTTGCGATTGCTCCGGGTAACGGTGAAATCATGATTGCACCTGTTTCAGTTTGCCACCAGGTATCGACGATCGGGCACTTTCCGCCGCCAATATTTTTG
>CAZZLF010000088.1:0-7353 GCA_964654965.1 uncultured Bdellovibrio sp. | reverse complement strand
TTAAATTAACCCAAAACCTCATTTGATTCAAGGATAAAGAACCAAGAATAGAGCCTAGAAATGGCGCCATAAATTAAACGTTATTCATTGAATGAGGTGTGTAAAATCCTAATTTTAACCACTTTTTAATGCAATATGTTTAGAATTTTCTGTGAAATCTTTGAGTCATTCCTTAAACTTAGATCTATGGGACGGAAGGGGAATAAGATGAAAATTAATAAAATGACTGTTTTAGGGGTGACTCTGATTTTTTCTACCCAAGCCCTATTGGTTTCTTCATTAAGCTGGGGAGAGGGTTCAGATTCCTCCAGTTCAAATCAATACCCTTCTTCCAAGGAAATATTGTCTGTCCCTACATTTTACAATAATTTTCAGACCCCCAACATGTCGAAGAGCACTTTAAAAAGTGAGATGAATGCCTGCAGTATCATGTACCAGGCCAGTAATGTGGGGAACACGCTCCTGGATGGAGTGAAAGTTTTTAAAGCCGGTAAAACGAAAGATAATTCTTCGAATAAGTCGGGTGATTGTACAGCTTCGTGTAAAAAGCCAACCGTATCCGAAAATCCAAGTTGTTCCGAATTTGGGGGAGGAGTGATTCCTGGAAAACCAGGAGAAACGGCGGATCGAAGAGTTGCGAAACCAGGTGCTCGCAATAAAATCGAAACCAGCCTCAAGGAAATTGATGCTTATTTGACTTGTTTGGAAGGTCAAAAGGGTTGCGAAGACGCAAACAAAGTATTGCTGGAAAAACAGAAGGCTGCGTTCGACTGTCAAAAAAGAGTGTTGCTATCCGCTCTTCAAACCGCCTCTCAGGCCATGAGTCAGGTGATCAACAACAATCAAGAAGTTTTTAATAATATGAATTTGCACCAAGGTGAAATTCAGGAACAGGCCAATCAAATCGATGTCCTTCTTGGTGGCGATCCTGACTTGAGAAAAACCGGAGCAAATGAAATGCAGGGTCTTCTTGGTATGCAGAAGCATCTCTATGAAGAGCTCGGTAAAATGAATAAGTTTGAAGCGGATGCAAAAAACAAAGTGAAACTCCTGAGTGTCAGGGAAAATTCAGCGAAACAAAAATTAAAGCGAGATACGATTCGGTGGGCTGCTAATTGCATGAACACGGCTGATTATCTATCAAGTGGAAATGAAGGCCAAACTGCGGTTTGTTCTCATCCTGAAATGCAGATGGGAAAAGATGGTCAGCCCGTTCCGGTATTGGATGCGAATGGCAATCCTAAACTAAGAGAGGATGGTTGTTCTCCGCTCACTTATATTCGCGGTAAAATTGGAAATGCCCCCTTTATTACAGGAAAAGGGCAATATTTGATGAAGGGAAATCGACGAGATCAGTCTGCAAAAAACATGGCTGCATTCAATTCTCTTTGGAGCGAGATGATGTTGGCTATGGGTTACCAGTTCTCTATGGGACAAGATGGAAAACCTCAGTTGAATGAAGCGGCTTTACCAGATTCCAAGGTCGTTACCTGGGATGATTTAAAGGCTAAGTTTGGGAAAAGAATGTCTGCGGTATCAAGTCGTTCCGGATTCGATGTAGCCGGAGCAATCCAGCAGTATGGGACAAAGTGTTTCAATAAGGCCGATGAGTGGAAGACCGGTCAAATCAACGACGAAACTTCTCCTTACAAATCCGAAATGAATGCCGTTTCATCAGAAAAAAACAATCTGAATTCAGAATTGGATTCCGGATTATCCATGTTGAAGAAAAACTACTCGGATGTCATCAGCGTTCTAAAGGTTGAAGGTTCGAATGTTCCAACCAATATTCAGACGAGTGCATCCTGCTCGAAAGATGCTGAAGCCATGACCGAGTGTTTTTCAAAAGTTAAAACTCAGGTCAATAATTTGCTGAAAGGTGAGGGGATGAGCAATACCGCCAAGATCATTCAAGGCGGCACCTTGACTTCTGCTATGGTCATTCCCTGTCAAGGACTGGATCAATGCATTACAAAGTTGAAAGATAAGCGAAGTGATCTCAAAAAATTTGAAGTCATGGTTCAAAAAGTCAAAATGAAAAAAGTGAATGATTTGAACTCCGCAATTAAACAGAACATGAATGGATTTAAAGGCCAGCTTACTTTTTATCAAAACGGTTTAAAAAGTCTTTATGATGAAATGAAAGGTACGTTGGGCAAACTAAATGTTACTGCTCCGGCGGACATGAAATACCTGGAAAAAGAGCCTCTCAAGCAGATGGAGGGAAAGGATAAGGATAAAACTCCTGGTCCATTCGAGCTGCCTTCGGACATGGGTAAGGCGATGTCACAGATTATGGAGCCAGGTCTGGTCGATTTCAATGATACTGAATTAACTAAAGCTTTTGAAGAGGCGGATAAAAAGTTGGCCGATAAAAAAGGGGATGCAGAGAAGGCCCTGGAGCAAGTCCGAAAAATGAGGTCAAGTTACGCCAGTATCGAATCGGATTGTTCTTTGGACTATTCCAATACTGTTGGCACCTCCAACACCTCGTGCGGAGATTGCAATCGCCTCAAATCATCCTGTACGGACCGTAAGGATCAATCTGTGTTAAGCCATAATTCCTCACTAGATGAAATCATGTTGCTGGCCAAAAGACTCTCTCGTAATGATCGAAACGTGAAGGAAGAGGAAATTGATGAAGCTTTTAGACAATATGATTCAATTACCATGAATCGTTTTACCGATTTCTGTAAGGCTGAGTTAAGCAAGTGCGAGGTCTGTCTCACCGAGGGTAAAACGATGATTTATGAGGAAAACAACAAAAACAATAAAGACGATGCCGATCTGGGGACTAATAAGGATAAGAAATAGCAAACTTTCGAGAATGAACGGACAAAACCCCAGTTTTTTGACAGAGGGACGATCATTGACACCGAGGATGCTTTTCTGTAACTCTTAGGCTACATCGTTTTACGTATTAAAGTGAGATAACCAATCATAGGAGAACACGCTCAACAACATGGGATTTAGATCAAGCAGTAATCCACCAGGCGGTGGAAGTTCATCAGGCGGAGGCGGTCCACGCGCTCCATTCACTCCAAGACCTCGCCCTTTTCCGGGCGCACGGGACAGAAATTTCAGCAGAGAAGACAAAGATGGCGTAAGACTGAATGAGCGCATTCGCGTTCCAGAAGTCCGTTTGATCGATGAAAACGGGGAGCAAGTCGGTATTGTTCCAACCTCCCAAGCTCTTTCGATGGCTCGTGATCGTGGTTTGGATCTGATGGAGGTTGCTGCTGCGGCAAAGCCCCCGGTTTGCAAGATTCTTGATTACGGTAAGTATAAATACGAAGAAAAAAAGAAAGAACATAGTGCCAAGAAAAAACAGGTGGTGGTCAAGGTAAAAGAAGTGCAATTGCGCCCCAATACCGATGCCCATGATCTGGATTATAAGGTTAAAAATGCGATCGGGTTCATTGAAGAGGGCGACAAAGTCAAGTTCATTATCCAATTCAGAGGCCGTGAGGTGGCTCACACTGCTCCAGGATACGATATGTGCAGAAGTATTGCTGAGCGCATGAAGGAAGTGGCGATTGTCGAAACCCCAGCCAAACTGGATGGAAAGAAAATGATGATGATCCTGGCCCCTAATCCACAGGCCAAAAAAAAGTGATATTTCCTCAAATCTAGATCAAAAGGGCATCGGAGATTCCGGTGCCCTTTTTCATTGTGAATAAGACCTGAGTCGGATGATTCAAAAACCATCTGTTCTTTTACAGCTGTTAGGATAAGATTTTTTCATGACAGATCATCCGGCAATTCAAAAAGCGATTACCATTCAAGAAACCGCAAAAAATGAGCTTGAGGGCATGCCCACTGAGGTGGAAAAGTGGTTTAAATCCGTCAATTTCAATTCCTGGAGCGATACTTCCATTGGAAAAATGGGTTTGATTCTGGTGAAAGATCCCGCTTTTCATGAGGCATATGAAAATATTCATCAAGCGTTCAAGCCCAATCTATTAATGGGGTATTTTGCAGGTTGGATCCTGGTTGTTTGGATATTGAGGGCCTGGAGATTGTCAAAGTCTCCTACTTGGCTCACCCGGATTTGGACCCAATGTTGGGTCTCTTTGGTGTCCTGGTGTGGAATTTTGGTCATGATTCCATGGCTTTTATGGGGGAAATCTTACCAAATGTTTATGGCAACCCTGTTTCGAGCGATGATTCATCAGTTTTGGGCTTGAACATTTATTAAAAGTTCAGTAAGTTCACACTCTCTATGAAACTTAAGACAAAAAAAGCAGCAGCTAAGCGGTTCAAATTTTCCGCGACTGGCAAAGTGAAATTCACTCGTGCAGGCCGTCGCCACCTTCTCAGCAAGAAGTCTAATTCTAAAATGCTGGGAATGCGTTCTGCGAATTATATGTGCGATGGTGATGCAAAGCACGTTCGTAAATGCATGCCTAACGGCTAATTTTTCGAAACAAGTTTTTCAAGTTTTTTAGAAAAAGTTTAATAATATAAAGTAATTAAGCGATCGACAACAGGTCGATCCAGTATTTAGGAGAAAGTATGCCTCGCGCAAAACGTGGAATTAAACGTCGTCAACGTCACAATAAGCTTCGTAACAAAGCGGAAGGGTTTGTACTCGGTCTTGGTAGTCAGATCCGTCGTACAGCAGAAGCGGTTGACCGCGCTGGTGTATATGCTTATCGCGATCGTCGCGCAAAGAAACGCGATTTCCGTGGTCTTTGGATCGCACGTCTTTCTGCTGCAACCAATGGCAATCAAATCAGCTATAGCCGTTTCATCAATGCATTGACCAAAGCAAAAGTTGCTTTGAACCGCAAAATGCTTTCTGAAATCGCAATTCACGATCCAAAAGCATTTGAAGCGATCGTAAGCAAAGTTCGGTCTTTGGCTCCAGCGATCTAAGCTTAAGATTACGAAAATACTAATAAATTCAAACAAAGGCTCTTCCATTTATGGGTGAGCCTTTGTTACTTTATGGGAAATGAATACCACCATTTCTCTCGAGTCTATTCAGGCGGGCATCCTTGAAAAAGGGGAGGCTGCTCTCAATCAAGTTCAACAATCTCAAAATTTAGCCGACCTCGATCAAGTTCGAGTTTCTGTTCTTGGAAAAAAAGGATCTCTCAGTGAAGCCTTGAAGGTTTTAGGTCAGGTTGATCCTACAGAACGGCCCAAAATTGGTGCTCTTGCAAATGAGTGGAAAAGCAAAATTGAAAGTGCTCTTGAATCAAAAAAAATGATTTTAGAGGCAAAAGAAATTGAAGCAAGTTTACTGAAAACCAAGATTGATGTTTCACTCCCTTCACGAAAAAAACATTTAGGATCAATTCATCCAGTCACCAGCACGGTTAGAAAAGTATCTGAAGTGCTTGGACGAATTGGATTTGATGTCACTGTTGGCCCTGAAATCGAAACAGATTTTTTAAATTTTGAGGCTGTAAATATTCCAAAAGATCACCCTGCTCGAGATATGCAGGATACTTTCTTTGTGGGGCCAGGTGTTGTTCTTCGCTCGCAGACGTCACCCGTTCAAATGCGTGCGATGAGAGCTGAAAAGTGGCCAGTAAGAATTCTTTGTCCTGGTGCCGTTTATCGCTGCGATTCTGATGCAACTCATTCACCGATGTTTCACCAGATTGAAGGACTTTGGGTTGATCGAAAAGTTTCGATGAGTGACTTGAAAGGTGTTTTGGATTTTTTCGCCAAGGAAATGTTCGGGGCAGACACCAAAATCAGATTGCGTCCAAGTTATTTTCCATTCGTTGAACCTGGTGCAGAAGTGGATGTGAGCTGTGCAATTTGTGGAGGAAGAAACCATAAATGTCCTGTTTGCAAAGGCACGGGTTGGTTGGAGATTCTTGGTGCAGGAATGGTTCATCCAAGACTGTTTGAGCTGGCGGGATATGAGCCTGGCGAAATTAGTGGCTTCGCTTTTGGGATGGGAGTGGAGCGAATCGCAATGCTTCTCCATGATATTCCAGATCTGCGTCTGATGTTTCAAGGTGATCAGCGATTCCTCAAACAATTTTAACAGTATCAAGATTAGACGGTGAATTATGAAAATTTCATATCAATGGTTGAATGAGTGGGTAGATCTTTCCGGTTTTAAATCTGCTAAGGATGTTGCGGATTTGTTGACCGCGAGAGGGCTCGAGGTGGAATCTGTAGAGCGTCAGGATCAGGGATTGGAAAAAGTGATTTCAGTTCAGATCGTTGATAAACAAAAGCATCCTGAAGCAGATCGACTTTCACTTTGTAAAGTGAATACAGGAATCAAAAATGAAGATGGTACTTCACAGTATCTGGATATCGTCTGTGGTGCTCAAAATATGAAAGCGGGTGACATTGTTTGTCTCGCTCAAATCGGCGCACTACTTCCGAATGGAATGAAGATTGAGAAGGGAAAGATCCGAGGACAAGTTTCCATGGGAATGCTTTGTTCCGAGACTGAGCTAGGATTAGCAAAAGAGTCTGATGGGCTTTTGATTCTACCGCCACAAACACCCATCGGATGGAAAATTGCTGACGTTTTGGGTTTAGATGATGTTTTGATGGAGATCAAACTTACCGCTAATCGCGGAGATTGCCTCAGTCATCGAGGTATGGCTCGTGAAGTTGCTTCAGCCATCGGTAAGCCGCTCAAATCACCTAAGGTTACTCCACTTGATTTTACAGCTTCTTCAATGAAAGTGTTTCTCGATGCGGGTGATGTTGCCCCTCAGTTTTTTGGTTGCTCAATCAAAGGAGTGAAGGTTGGACCTTCTCCTCAATGGTTGAAACGAAGGCTGGAGGCCATCGGTCAAAGATCGATCAACAACATTGTCGATATCAGCAATTTCCTGATGTTTGAATACGGATTTCCGGTGCATATTTATGATGCTGATCGTTTGGAGGGTGGGGAGATTCGAGTTCGTCGATCACAAAAAGGTGAAAAAATTCCCCTTCTGGATGGTGGAGAAATTGAAACGACCGGTGAAGAATTGCTGATCGTAGACGGAAAAAAACCGGTAGGATTGGCTGGTGTCATGGGTGGGGGAAACAGTGAAGTTACGGAAACCACCAAAAATGTTTTCTTGGAATGTGCGGAATTTGATCCGACTTTGGTTCGTCGTGCTGCTTTCCGTTTTAACCGTCGCTCGGAAGCTTCATTGAGATTTGAAAAAGGGATTGATCCTGCAGGCCATGCAGAAGCGATCGCCCGTCTTGCAGATCTGGTAAAAAAAGTTGCAGGAGGTGAAGTGGTGGGGTCGGTTAAGACCCAGCTTTCTTCGAGGGAAAAAATTCAGTTCAAAAAAATCATAACATCCATTCAATATATTAATGATTTTCTCGGGACATCCGTTCCTGAAGCGAAAGTGCTCGATATATTGAAGTCTT
>CAZZLF010000087.1:0-7397 GCA_964654965.1 uncultured Bdellovibrio sp. | reverse complement strand
GAATGTGGTTCTGACCAAGGTCAGAAATGAAAAATTCCAATTTCGAAGTGAGGTCTTGATCGTCCAATTGTTTTTGAGATTGAACGCCATGATCAATCCGTTTGCTTTTGCTCCAGCTGAGGTCGGAAATTCTGCATCCAAAATTCCAATCATGTCGATATCGGAAGTATCAATCATATGTGCCCATGCGGCATAAATCCGGTGGTTTTTCCATGCGATTGTTTGACCGGGGGCGAATGGGGAATTTGCACGAATCTGAGCACCGAGAGTAACGGTGGAAGAGACAGCCAATCCGGCTTTGAGAGCATGATTCCATCCTGTGTATTCCGATACTGAAGAATTCGGTGCTTGTGTTTGGGAAAGGTTGAAGTTGCTCAATCGAGGACCATAGTACTCACCGGAATAAACCAATCTCCACGGTGAAGGAGTTGATGGTGCCGGAGCACTCGTCGCGGCTGTTGAAGTGGTCGTAGGGTTGGAACTATTTTCAGAAGGAGAGGGTAACGCGAGAGCCTCTTCAGAAGAGTCACTGATTGGTGAATCAGGATTTTCTACGACGACAGGAGTGGTGCTGGGGGCAGTTTTTTTAGGGATGACTTTTCGGCTTGTCGATTTTGCCGGTGCTGCAAAAGTGGAAACTGATAAAATCAGGATTAGCATCGGAAGCAATTTCATATATTCTTGATTTTAACGATAAAAATGGGAACTAATCAAACACTTATCGCACTGCCGATGGATGCTCGAATTTCAGAAGTTCGGAGTGTCTTGGATGAATTTTCAAGCGTCATCATTTTGGCTGAGCCAGGAGCGGGTAAATCAACCCGCGTTCCTCCTGCCTTGATTTCTTTTCAAATTAGTTCCAAGTGGATCATGCTTCAACCGCGTCGATGGGCAGCGAAACAAGTTGCAAAACGAATTGCAGAAGAGCGGCATTGGGAACTGGGTAAAGAAGTCGGTTATCAGGTGCGTTTTGATTCAAAAGTCTCAGATCAGACCCGATTGACCGTGATGACGGAAGGAATCTTGTTGAGAAAGATGGTTCAAGATCCTGAGTTGTCTGGCATTCAGGGAGTCATCCTGGATGAATTTCACGAAAGAAGTCTTGACCTTGATTTGACCCTCGCGATTCTAAAAGAAATCCAGGAATCACTCAGGCCAGATCTGAAAATTGTCGTGATGTCCGCGACTTTAGATCCTACGCTTCTGGAAAAGTTTCTCTATCAGGTAAAAACCATTCGAGTAGAGGGGCGGACGTTTCCAGTTGAAAAAAAATATCTCGGTGAAATCCCAGTTAGTATCGCAGTTCGAAGAGCACTTCAGGAAACCGAAGGAGATGTTTTGGTTTTTCTTCCAGGGGCGTTTGAGATTGAAAGAGCAGTCAGAGAAATCAAAGAAATGATTGCTTCTGATCGTGCATTGCGAGCAACAGAAACAGAAGTTTTGCCACTTTATTCTTCGCTGACCGATTCAGATCAGAAAAAAATTTTTGAGCCATCCAACCAGCGAAGGGTGATTTGTGCAACCAATATTGCTGAAACTTCGATTACTCTTCCGAAAATTGAGGCAGTTGTTGACAGTGGGTGGTCAAAAGTGATGCGGACCGATCCTCAAATGGGTGAAGATCGTCTCGAAACTTTACGAATCAGTCGTGCTTCGAGTGAGCAGCGTGCCGGACGTGCTGGTCGGGTGAAGCCTGGAATTTGTTATCGACTTTGGTCTGAATCGGAACAGGGGCAATTGCGACTTTTTGAAACTCCAGAAGTACATCGGGTGAATTTGTCGAAAGCAATTTTGTTCCTTGCCGATTATGGAGTGACTGATTTCAATCATTTTTCATGGTTTGAGTTGCCTCGATCTTCGATGCTCCAGTGGGCACTTCGCGAGCTAGAGCAATTTGGATTTTTAAAAGATGGAAAAATCACCGATCGCGGACGTGTTGCGCTTCGATATCCACTTTCTCCAAAATTCTCCCAGTTGGTGATGGTTTCAGAAAAACATCACTGCAAGACCTTTGCATCTAGGATGTGCGCTTATCTGGAAAATCGTCCTGCACAGGATGAGGTTATTGATTTGGATCAATTGATCCGTAAATTGAATCAGCTTCAGGGTACCGCCCTGAGGGGTGCGATCCAGATCAGCGGTGATGCCTCTTTGGAACAGCTGAATATTGCAGATGGAGATTTATATCTGAAAGTACTGGTAGAGGCGTGGCCCGACCAGGTTTTTGTCGATGGTCGAAGAGTGGGTGGCAGAAGGGTGATTTCGAAAAAAGGCCCTCTTCCTCGATTTGGTTTTATTCTGAATTCAATCGAGAAATCTGAAAAAGGTTCTCCGCAGATTGAGGTACGAAGTTTTCTTCCTTTGGATGAAGCTCTTTTGAGAGTCAGATCCGAAAAACGAAAGAATGAATTCTGGGATGATTCTCAGGAACGCGTCAGAGCCGAAGAGGGTATATTTTTTCAGGATCTGCCGCTTGGGGAGTTGAGAGAGTGTGTTGCAGATGCTTCTCATGCCAAGAAGGTGCTTCGAGAATATATTTTAAAAGATCCGGTCCAGGTATTCTCCCGTTCTGAAAATTTTCGAAATTGGTTTCAAAGGGTAAAGTGGTTCAACCGCTTGGAGTCTTTTCAGTGGTCTTGGTCTGAGTTGGTGGACGCGCTTCTCGATTCCGCCGGTTCCAAGCATAAATTATCCGCAGTGATTGAGGCTCCGGTCGTTGATTTTATCGAAGGAATGATGGATCTGGATTTGGTTCAGAGATTTCACGAATCTGTGCCTGATAAAATCGAAGTTCCTACTGGAAATCGAATTCGGATTGATTATTCCGGAGAAGTTCCGAAACTGGCTGTGCGTCTGCAAGAAGTGTTCGGATGGCTGGATACTCCAAAAATCATGAACGGAAAAGTCGGTATATTGATGGAGCTCTTGTCACCAGGGTTCAAGCCGATTCAGCTGACGAGTGATTTACGCAGTTTTTGGAATCATGCTTATTTTGAAGTGAAGAAAGAGTTGAAAGTTCGTTACCCCAAGCACTCTTGGCCCGAAGATCCTTTGACGGCCAAGCCGGAAGCCAAAGGGCGGAGACGTCACTAGTGTTGTGGAGCGTTGTTACGGCTTAATGTTTGATTCCGCAGTCTAAGAGCGTTACAATCTGGTCCATGATTGAAGAATGGAAAAATGTTGAGTTTCAGTTTGGCCACGATCCACAAGCTAAATATGATTTGGTAGTTTGCGATTTTGGAAGTCGCATGACGGTCATGCACGTTCTGGATGAGCATGAGAATACCGGTACTCTTGCCAAAACCAAGGCGCAAGACGAGATGAAAAAAATCAAAAAAGACGACGATGCGCCTGATGTGAAATCATTTTCCGTTTCTTATGAAGGTGAAGGCGCGATGACTGCATTGATTTTTTGCGGACAACCTTCTGCATTTGTTTCTCAGACAGCCCTTCGAAAAGCAATTGTGAAAAAAATTACGCCTGCTGAAGAAGATTTCAGCGTGAATGTAAACTTAAGAGGACTCAAGGATGAACAAGCCAAAGAAATCATGGGTTGGGTCGCCTCGCTTGCTCACATTGTCCGTTATCGACCAGAGGTTTTCGGAAAGAAAAAAACAGATCAAAAGCCGCAGGGAAAACTGACTGTTTTCTTTGAAACAAGTTTGAACAAAAAAGTAAGCATTGAGATCATCAAGGAGGGACAGATCCTTGGGTTTTGTAACAATCAGGTAAAACATCTGGCAGATCTTCCCAGTAATATTTTAAATCCGACAACGTACCGGGATTTTGTCCAGAAAATGGTGAAAGAGCTGAACAGTGATGGAGCGAAGATTGAATCTTCATTCCTGGATAAAAAGCAGCTTCAAAAACGTGGAGCGGGAGCTTTCCTGGCAGTAGCAAAGGCAGATCATAATGATCGCGCCGGAATCATCCACCTTCGTTATCCGGGGACATCAAAGTCAAAGAAGAAACTGGCGATCGTGGGTAAGGGGCTTTGTTTTGATACCGGCGGTTATAATGTGAAAACCGGTGACTACATGTACAACATGCACAGGGATATGACCGGATCCGCAGTGGCACTTTCTTTGTTCCGCGCGATGGTGGAAATGGGAGTGCCTTATGAGGTTAATGCTTACCTTGCTCTCGCAGAAAACTTGATCTCCCACGAGGGCTATCGCCCGAATGATATTGTGACTGCCTCAAATGGAATCTCTATCGAAGTGATTGACACGGATGCCGAGGGACGGATGGTTCTTTCCGATACATTGGTACTAGCATCGGAAAAACAACCTGACTTAATCATTGATTTTGCAACTCTGACGGGTTCGGTGGTTCGGGCACTCGACACCCGCCGCTGTGGTGCTTACTCCAATCAGCCTAAATTTGCAGAACTTGCAGTCAAAGTGGGTGAGCAATGTGGTGAACGGGTCTGGAACTTTCCGATCAGCGATGATTATGAAGAATCTCTAAAATCGCCCTATGCAGATGTGCGCCAGTGCTCCTCTTCTAATGCGGCAGACCATATTTATGCGGCTACTTTCTTGAGTAAATTCGTGGGTAAGGTAGGCAACAAGCCGATAACCTGGCTACACGTTGATCTGGCTGCTGATACCAATAAAGGTGGACTGGGTCTGGTGCCGCATGAAACAACCGGATTTGGAGTTCGTTTCGGATACTCTTTGTCTCGCGAATATCTCGGCTAAGAATCGCTCTTTTTAGCGTAAGTTCAATGAGTTTCATTGAATCAAACGTATATTTTTTACACATTTACTATTTAAAAACTGACTCTTTTGTGCTAGTATTCACCGACCAAAGGTAGGCACAAACATGAAAAAATACTACGTTCCGTTCCTTTCTTCGTTTTTGATTCTGTTGATTTCCACTGCATGTACATCAAAACGAAATCAGATTTTTTCACAGGGACAAGGAACCAATCTGGATTTGATATCCAATTGGAAAGATCTTACCGTGGCTGTTTCGACGGGAAATGTCATTGGAAAATCAACCGCAACCCGTGCCGAAGAAAACATCAAGATCAAAGACAAGGTCATGAATCATTTTGACCTGGTTCAGATCAGAGTCGAAAATCCTAAGATTGCGGCACTGGTGGGGAATCCTCCTTTTCGTGGACGTCCGAATACTCAGGGTGTTTACGAATTAAAGGTCAAATTGACTGACAATTATCTTAAGTTTTATAAGGTGGCTAAACCAGAAGACCTTCCCTTTGATGAGCATTCGTATCAGGAAGAGCAACTTCCGGATGGACGCATCACCGTCCCAATGGTGGGTTACAAAATCAATGGTTTTTATCATATCGAAGCGGTGAAAACTAGCGACGACCAGGACTCTCATCATCTCGCCGAAATTGCCGATGAAGATTCTGCAAACTCAACTCACGTTAGGGTTGATTGGTCTTCTCGTGAGTCGTTTCAGCCGGTGAAGACTACCGACTTGATGCCAGCGAGTATCTTGTTTGACCAAAACAATAAAAATCGCCCTTATGAGTGGTATTTCGCTGAAACTGTCATTGAAAAGTCAATGAATGACAGTCAAACCATCGTGGGTGAAAATTCAACCCGTAATGAAAATTCACAATTAGTTCCGGCTTCCAAAATCATGTTTGTACCGCGTGAAAATGAATTACGTGTTGTGAATGTCGCGCGTGATGAACGCCTGAGTCGTGATCAAATTAAAAATTCAGCCGATTTGAACTCCGAAGCAGCGATGATCATCCCCGTTAAATGGTTTGAGTATCGCACCCGAAGTGAAGGCGTGAATCTTGGCATGCAAGGAGAAACCGTTGAAGAGCATCAGTGGAATCAGCGTCATTTCTTCGAATTGAATATTCCGGAGCTGAAGTCGACTGCTATCACTGAAGGTACAACTCGAATATTGAATATCGAAGTAGATCAAAATTATTTTGGATTCACAGTTCTCAATATGATTGGGAATCAGGGTAGGAAGATCCATTATTCTTTCTTGCGGGCTGATTCCGGAAGATCCCCTTATCAGCCTCGCCGTAGTTTTAAATCAGACCGCGGAGTATTTGGATTCTTCACTTCTGAAAAACCATTTATCGCCAATTGGGAATATTATACAGAGGAAGATTTCAGCAAAAGAGTGTTCATGAGTCGCATGAATCCTAATCTGAGTGAAATCGTATTTCACCTTTCTGCGGGTTCTCCAGCATGGCTGGAAGACATCGCTGAAAAGGCGGTTCAGGCTTGGGATCGGTCATTTGAAAAAGCTTTGAAGGGTTCTGGAAAGACGATCCGAGTTCGATTCTCTAAAGATCGTGTGATCCTGGGAGATCTTCGCTACAATGTGATTCATTTGGTGGAATCCTTGAGTGAAGATGGTTTGCTCGGATTCGGTCCATCAGTTGCGGATCCTGAAACAGGCGAAATTATTTCAGCAACCACCAATGTATATGTGAACTCGACTCAGGCAATTGCCGCATCAACGGTTCGCAACTACATGATTGACCGTCTTGAAAACCGAATCACTTCTGAAACAACCGGTGAAACGGTACTTTCAGATGTGGAAGTCGGAAGTGGAAAGATGAGCGCAGCAGGAAAGCGGATGACGGAAGTCTTGTCTACTTTTGAAAAAACCGGAAAATTGCAGAATCCAGCACAGTTGGGGGCGGATTCTATCACCCGTGAGCTGAAGGACATTTCAAAGAATCGCTGCGAGTTCGCAGAACAGATGGTGCTTGGTTCAAATGACCGCGATATCCAGAAGCACTGCCCGGAAGTGGAATCGATTTTAGAAGGGTTCAAGGGACTTGATCTGATTTCCCGTGATCATTCCAAGACCAACTGGGAAAAAGTTTGGTCTGAGTCCAAAAATGCAATCCAGGAATGTTCGGTAAAAATCACCCGCGGAAAACTGCTTTCCACATTGATTCACGAATTAGGTCACAATCTTGGATTACGCCATAATTTCTACGGATCCTATGACAAAAATAATTTTCCTCAAGTGACGACGATTTTTGGTGATTCCATTGTTGCTCATTCCAGTTCTATCATGGAGTACACCGATTGGGATGAAGATCGTCTGACCGAGACTGGACCTTATGATATTGCTGCTATCCGGTTCGGATATGGTGAGCGAGTGGAGTTGAAGGATGGTTCCGTCATCAATGTGGATGCCACGAAGCCGGTCAATGCCAGTGAATTGAAGTCCTATCTTTTCTGTACAGATGAAGAAGCCTATACGGGATTAAACGCTGTCTGTAAGCCTCACGATGCGGGGACTTCCCCGATGGAGTTGGTAGATTTTTATATCAATGATTTTAAACGCCATGAAAATATTCGAAAACTCCGCCGTGCACGCCCTTTCAGCAATAGTCAGAGTTCGATTGCATACAGCAATCTCGAGCGAAATTTTATCCC
>CAZZLF010000086.1:0-7426 GCA_964654965.1 uncultured Bdellovibrio sp. | reverse complement strand
CTAATTTCCGTTTTGGCAAAACCGAAGTGTCGGTATGCAGGATAGTGGAATTGGGCTGATACGAAAATCCAGATAGAATTTCTCGCTCGATAGGTGATGCATCTGAAAGAATTTTGAGAGCTTGATCGGAATGGCAAGCCAGGATCACATGGTCAAACTCAAGTTTATTTTCAGATCCATTTATGGAATAATTTAAATCTACTTTACCGTTTTCTAACCGCTTCACCTTTTTTACTTCCGCATTGAGATGAATGGTTTCATTGAACTTCTGGGTAATGGGTTTGATGTAAGAGCAAGAACCGCCCTGAATGACCTTCCAAACCGGTCGATCATCGATCGAAAGCATGCCGTGGTTTTTAAAAAAACGGACAAAATAAGAGACGGGAAATTGATCCATCTGCTTCACCGAAGCTGACCAGATTGCTGCTCCCATCGGAACAATGTAGTGATCTTTAAACTCCTGAGAATAAGAATTTTCTTTTAAGTATTCCCCCAGGGTCAAAGAACAATTTGAGTCTAGGGTTTCTAGCGATTCACGATTAAAACGAAGAATATCCCGAATCATGCGGTAAAAACTGGGCCGAAAGAAATTCCTCTTTTGTGCAAAGAGGGAGTTGAGGCTGGTTCCATTGTATTCAAGGCCGCTTTTTTCCACCCGCACACTGAAGCTCATGGAAGAGTCCCGCCAATGAACTTGATTTTGAGTCATGAGTTCAATGAAATTAGGATAAGTCCAATCGTTAAAAACAATAAACCCAGTGTCAACTCGGTAGCTTCCCGAAGGTACCTCCACCTCTAACGTATTGGTATGGCCACCTAATTTGGAACGAGCTTCAAAAAGATGTACTTCATGCTTTCTCGACAACAGGTAGGCCGAAGTTAAACCTGAAATTCCGGAGCCTACAACAGCAATTTTATTTCGAGTCGATAGCATTTTTAACGTTAACAGTGTAACCTAAATCAAACGCTATGCAGAACTTTTTTACTTTTGGTACCTTATCTTTTTGGGGCGTTCATCTTCTTTGTTTGACCGCATTATTCATTCCATTTCAGTCTTCTGACTTAGCCCTCTGCATTGCACTTTATTATTTGAGAATGTTTTTTATTACTGGCGGCTATCACCGCTATTTTTCACATCGTACCTACCAAACATCGCGCCCGTTTCAGTTCTTCATCGCGTTCATGGCAATGACTTCTTCTCAAAAGGGCGTACTCTGGTGGGGCGCGCACCATCGTCATCACCATCAATTTTCTGATCAAAAAAAGGACATTCACTCACCCCAAAAAGGCTTCTGGTGGTCTCATGCCGGTTGGATCTTGAGTTCTGAGTATGAAGCAACTGACCTGACAAAGATTCAAGATTTTGCCCGCTACACTGAACTACTTTGGCTGAACCGCTTTTGGGCAGTTCCTGCGTTTATTTACGCATCAGTTTTATTCGTATTTGGTGGAATTCATGCTTTCATTTGGGGTGGAGTAATCAGTACCGTTCTACTTTGGCACGGCACATTTACGATTAACTCCCTTTCTCATTTCTGGGGAAATCGCCGTTATGAAACTGGGGACACCAGTCGAAACAACTTGTTTCTTTCCTTGATCACTTTAGGCGAAGGCTGGCACAACAACCACCATCGTTTTCCAGGGGCAACTCGTAATGGGTTTTTCTGGTACGAAATCGACATTACTTACTATGTTTTGAAGGTTTTTTCCTGGATAGGC
Organism: uncultured Bdellovibrio sp.; assembly: GCA_964654965.1. Classification (GTDB taxonomy): domain Bacteria; phylum Bdellovibrionota; class UBA1018; order UBA1018; family CAIMNF01; genus CAIMNF01. The sequence continues at coordinate 5,707 of CAZZLF010000086.1, read as the reverse complement.
TTAGTCTGGAATCTCAGGCCGGTGCCTTCTGCTGCTTACCATGAAAAAAACTGGATCTCTCATCAGCCCAAAACAGCTGAATCCATCACATGAATCCGTGTTTTTTGGCAACTTCATCAAAATAAAGCATCGCTTTTTTTGCCCAGTTTCTTTTTTCAATATATTCACCGGGATAAAAACTTTTCTTGTAACCGTAGGCAACAATATCTTTCAAATGTTTGATCGGGATATCAAAGTGATTCACAGCGAGTTGAAACTCACGGGTAACCGTCGTATCTGAAACCAAACGGTTATCGGTACAGATCGTTAGTGACATGCGATTGTTTAACATGTGCTTGAGATTGTGATTGCTGACAGTCTTGATTTCAGGATTCGTCTGAAGATTCGATGTTAAACAAACTTCAATTGTGGTGCGCTTATCGGCCACAAAGGTAATCAAATTTTGGATATATTTGTTGGTATCCGTGATTTTGGGATCGACCACTTTATTTTCGTCAAACAGGTAATAGCCGTGACCGATTCGATCGGCGTAGCATTCCGTGATGGCCTGAAAAATACTTTCGGCACCATAAGCTTCGCCGGCATGAACCGTTTTATGCATGAAATTTTTATGGGCATAAGCATAGACTTCCTTAAACTTTGCGCAAGGATATCCTTCCTCTTGTCCGGCGAGGTCGATTCCGACGATTGGAATCCCTTTTTCATCCCGAATTTGAACTGCTGCTTTTACCATTTGTAATGCGGCTGCCTTCACAACTTCGATCGATTCAGAATACTGCATCATCTTGAAATACTCAGAATAATACGGTGAATAGCCTTTTGGTCCAAAGTTTCTCATTGCACAACTGATGATTCCGTAATGAAACTCGGGCCGCTTTCCAGCTTTCACTTCTGGAAGCTGATTATGTTCTTTTTTGGCACGCTCCAAACCTTTATGAACGGATTCCATGACCTGTTCCATGGTCAGACCAAGATCCATATCCATCATGAGCTGTGGAGCAAAACGAGGTTCAATATAATAGACATTTTCTTGAATATTATCCACGGCAAGTTCATAAGAAACCTGCTCCAAGCTTTCTAAGTCACGCAATACTGAGCAGGTATATTGAAATCCATGAAGGTATTCGCCAAGATTGGAATAGGAAGATTTAAAAACCAACTCTCTCAAACCCTCTTCGGTAAAAGAAGGCAATTGCACTTTCATTTTCTTTGCCAGTTCAATCAATGTCGGGATGCGTAATGAACCATCCAGATGGAGATGAAGATCCGTCTTAGGCATGTCATGAAGAAAAGCATCGGTGTACTTGGTCATGCACCCAGAGTAGCAAAGCCAAGACTAAAAAGAAACGCAGGTCGATAAAAAGTATCAGAATCGGTAAATACGATTCAATCAACCTTTGTACTCAAGCATGTTGTTTGGCAATTGCTGCAGAAATTGACTGTTGAGCCATCACTACTGCTAACGATACCAAAATGGAGCTAAAAAAAGGAATAACCAAAGCGGTATAATGCAAATGCTCAGTGGTAATGACCGAGATGATTGAACCGGCAGTGAATGCCAAAAATGTAGCTATACGGGAAATATTAGCCCGAATGACCAAATCTCGCTCAATCGCGTTCAGTTTTCCAAAAATCAATCGAGCGAAATCGGTTCCGATGTCAGTACTGATACCAGTCAAATGCGTAGTGCGAATCTGACCCTTGGTCATGGTGGCAAAACAGCCATTTTGGAGTCCGCATGCAAAAGAAAGAGAAAAAAGCAAAACAAAGTCTCGAGTTTCGCGAAGAACTTCTCCAAAATCTCCGAACATACCCTTCCACCCCAGTATCCCGACCATTAAAATGATCAACGGCAAAAAAAGAGACATCAAATCATAACGAGGTTTCAAACCCTTCTCCAAACGCGCACTGGTAAAGACACCGCTAAAAAATGCACCCAAGATGAACGAAAGAGGGAATCCAATCAGCTCCAATGCCAACCAGAGATTGTTTTCACCCATCGCGATACCGATTTGGGTTCCGACTCCAGTGACGTGAGAAACATACCGTCCACAGGCCAGAAATCCAAAAGCATTGACAAATCCAGCTTGGAATCCAAGGATTACCCACAAAAAAATAAACGGAAACTTCAAAAAATCTTCACGTTCCAGACGATACATAAAAAAAATTCCATCTATTGATCAAAGAGTCTTTGGTGCGAGTTCATCTTTAATTATATTTTCCTGAACAGGAAGAAGATTCACCTTACCGGTGGAAATGTCGAGAATCGCACCTTCAATCAAAAGTTTTCCTTCCTGAACAAGATTTCTGATAATAGTACTTTGGTCTTGAATTAAACTTATGCTTCTTTTCACATTTTCAACCGAGCAAAGTTCAAGCATGTTTGGATTTTTGATGTAACCAAATTGAGAAGCTACTTTCTCCACTGCCGGTCGAATCCTAGAAACTAACTCCTCAAGGTGAACCGAAGGAAGAGCTTCGGCGGGATTTATACAATGCTGAATTGTGGCATTCACCGCACCACATTTCGTATGGCCCATAACGAGCAACAAGCACGAACCAAAGTTTGCTGCAGCAAATTCCATGCTGGCAAGAAGACTGGGAGCAACCACATTACCAGCAACTCTCACCACGAAAACTTCTCCAATTCCTTGGTCAAAAATCATTTCCACTGGACTGCGGGAGTCCGAACAGGTTAGAACAATTACGAAAGGTTTTTGACCTTTTTCCGAAAGCTCAGCCATCTTTTTATGACTAAAAAGAGGCTCAACTGAACGAACTCCATTGATAAATCGTTCATTTCCGTCCATCAGTCGTTTCAAAGCCTGCGTACCATTGAGTGTTGTGTTCATAAAAATCTCCATTTAAGAATATTACTCGAAAATAAAATATCAATAAATTATATAAAAACTAATAAAAAGTTTGATAAAATCAAATCATGAAAACTAAAATCGGGAATCAAAGCATTTGGTTGAATTACCACCACCTTTATTACTTTTACATAGTGGCAACAGAAGGAAGCATTGCCTCTGCCGCGAAAAAACTATCCATGGGACAACCCGCTCTCTCAATTCAACTGAAGCAATTTGAAGAGGCAATCGGAAAAAAACTTTTTGAAAGAGCCCATCGAAAACTCACCTTAAGTGAAAATGGTAAAATCGCACTCGAGTACGCAAAAGAAATATTCAAATCAGGTACAGAGATGATTGAAACACTTCATGATCGTCCGAGCGCCAATCGAATTCATTTGCAAGTCGGAACACTGGACTCGATTCCAAAACATCTCACCGTGCAAATGGCAAAAGAAATCATCCAGAATAAAAACTGTTCCATCACATTTCTAGAAGGAAGACAGGATGAATTACTTCGAGAACTGACTCAGCATCGCATCGATCTACTCATTACCAACCAATCACCCCTAACTGGGCCAGGCCAGGTATACACTAAAAAAGTGGCTAGACTAGAACTTGTGGCGCTTGGATCCAAAAAATTTCTGGATCTTAAAAAAAGGTTCCCTGATTCGCTCACTGGTAAACCCATGATTGCTTCCACGTCGGACAATCGCATCCAGCAAGATATTGATCATTTTTTGAAATTAAAAGATATCAAGCCCGATATCATTTCAGAAACTCAAGATCTGATGCTACAAAAGCTGATGGCAATTGAGGGCTTGGGGGTCATCATTGCGCCGGAATTTTCGGTAAAAGAATACCTCAAGAAAAAAGAACTCTATGTTCTTGGAAAAATGGAAAATGTCTACGAAGAGTTCTTTTTGGTCGCAGCATCTCGAAAAATTGAGAACCCGGTTGCCTCTGAACTGATTCAGAAATTCGAATTGAAAATCTGAATTTCTTTCTTCAATTATTTGTGATTTCTCATCATCCAGAGCATCAAAAATGCGCTCAACAGGGATCCGCTGGCAGAAATCAAAAATGTCGATGAAGAACCAAAATGATCCCAAAGATAACCGGCAAGAGTACTGGCCAAAATCATTGAAACTCCGGTAGTCACACCCAAAACTCCAACCGCAGTTGCCTTTTGATTTTGAGGAAAAAGGTCGATTGCCAAAGCTTTCCCCACCCCTTCTGTCGCTGCCATGTAAACACCATAAAGACCAAACAAAATGATAAAATGTAAGATTTCAGATGCGAATGAGAATCCCAAATAAACCATTGAAAAAATAAACATTCCGAAAACAAACACATTTTTTCTTGGAAGATGGTCTGATTTTTTTCCAAAATAAGGGCTCATCATTGCGTAAAGAAAATTATAAAATACATAGAGCAAGATCGTATTGGTCAAATCAATTCCTGAATCACGCACCTTCATCAAAAGAAAAACATCACTGCTGTTCATGAGTGAAAAAAAGGTCCAAGCCAGAAGATAGTTTCGAAACGAAGGAGGAAACAAATTCCAACGTAATTGAATCCTCGGAATATCCAATTCAGCAGGCTTCGATTCTACGCCTTGCTCCATGATTAATGTTGCCAACACCACTGAAATAAATCCTGGAATGAAGGCTAGAAGATATATCCACCTGAGTGAATCTTTAGAAAAATGTAAGTAAAGTAGAGCGATCAAAGGGCCAATCGTCGCACCCGAAGTATCCATCGCGCGGTGAATACCAAATGCGTGTCCACGTTGCTCCAGCGGAACAGATTCCGAAATCAATGCGTCTCGGGGGGCAGTTCTCAGCCCTTTTCCGACGCGATCAAAATTTCGAGCAAACCAAACTTGTGTCCAAGACGTTGCTAACCCAATCATTGGTTTAGAAAGAGATGCAAAAACATATCCGATAATGATAAATGGTTTTCTCTTCTGGATTCGATCCGACCAGACTCCTGAATAGATTTTCAAAATACTGGCCACTGCCTCAGCCGTACCCTCGATCAACCCAAGAGATGTCATGGAAGCACCCAGTACGGTAGTTAAAAAAATTGGGGTAATGGGGTAAAGCATTTCACTGGAAAGATCACCAAAAAAAGATATTAAACCGAGTTGTAAAATATTACGAGGCAACTTCACGCCTGATTTTCCTTATGAAAGGAAACGAGAAATGCAGAAACGAGAAAACAAACTGAACCGTAGGCATAAGGAGCACCAAAGTACTGAAAGCCAAACGGTTCAGAAAAGTAGGAAAATAAGGAAGTTGAAAGCAAGGGGCTAATGATGGTCGTCAGACTGGCGAGACTATTCAAGGAGCCTTGTAACTCGCCCTGCTTTTCAGGTGAAGTGGAACGGCTGAGTATGGATTGCAAGGCAGGTTGACCGATCCAAAACAAAGAAGAAATTCCAAGAATCAAATAGAGCATGTTTCCAGATGTAGCGATGGAGAACAAAAAGAAAGAAAAAGCTTCCCCCCAAGCCCCCCACCTGACCGCACGCCATTCTCCCAGCTTGGGGATCACGATTCTTGTCAGCCACCCATTCGAGATTGCACTCAAGACTCCAACAACCGTTAAGGAAATCCCAATCTCTGTCGGAGACCATTCAAATTTCTTTCTCGTGAATAATGACCAGCATGCTGGATGCACTGAACCTCCCATATTAAAGAGAACATAGACCAAGACCAAAACTCTGCTTTTTGGTGATTCCAAAATCGAAATGACCGATCGAAATGGATTGAGTTCACGAAAATTAATACTGGATTTTGCGAAAGGTTTTGACAACGATTCCGGAAGAAAAAAATATCCATAAATAAGATTAA
>CAZZLF010000085.1:0-7427 GCA_964654965.1 uncultured Bdellovibrio sp. | reverse complement strand
AGTGATTGAATCACCGAAGTAACCAAGCACGCGAGCTCTCTTGATATCTGAAAGCGGTTTAGGGGTCGGTGTCAGTTCCTGCAAGAAGGAAGGTTCTTTGATATAGGTCGATTTTTGATCAAAAGTGAAAAGTTCACCGGTAGGTGCTTGCACTTTTTGCCAGTATTCATCGCCTTTAAACACATCACTATAGCTCTTTTCAAACTGATTTGTGGTCACGTGTTTCATCACGAGATTTTCGATTTCAGCATTAGAAGGCCAGATGTCTTTTAAATAAACCGGATTACCATCGGAACCTTTTCCGAGCGATTCCTTGGTCAAGTCGATCGTAGTTGAGCCGGCGATCGCATAGGCCACTACCAATGCCGGAGAAGCCAGGTAGTTTGCACGAACTTGAACGTTAATACGGCCTTCAAAGTTACGGTTTCCAGAAAGGACGGATGAAACTACAAGCTTACCGTCGGTCACCGCTTTTGAAACTTCTGGAATCAACGGTCCGGCATTACCAATACATGTGGTGCAACCGTAACCTACGACATGGAAGCGAAGTTTTTCAAGGTGGGTGAGAAGTCCTGCTTCGCGAAGATAATCAGTTACCACTTTTGAGCCAGGACCCATGGATGTTTTCACCCATGGTTTCACATTTAATCCTTTTGCCACTGCATTTTTTGCAACTAGCCCAGCAGTGATCAATCCTGATGGATTGGAAGTGTTGGTGCAGCTGGTGATTGCAGCAATGGTGACAGCCCCGTGAGTGATGGTGGAATCAACGCCATTAATGGTGATTTTTGCAGAAGACTCGAGTTTCGCTTCTGGATCTTTCATTTGAGAAAGAAGCGTTGGAAGTTGTTTTGCGAATTCTTCTTTCACGTTTTTCAAAGCAACGCGGTCTTGAGGGCGGGATGGTCCGGCCAAAGATGGTTCCACGGATGAAAGGTCAAGTTCCATGGTATCTGAGAAGATCGGAGTAGCAGATGGATCAAACCACATGCCTTGTTCTTTATAATATTGGGAAACGAGTGGAACCAGGTTTCCTCGACCGGTGAGGCGCAAGTAATCCATTGTTTTCTCGTCGACTGGGAAAATGCCGATCGTCGCACCATATTCAGGAGCCATGTTGGCGATCGTTGCACGGTCAGCAAGAGAAAGTTCAGCAACACCTTGACCATAGAACTCAACGAATTTGCCTACCACGCCTTTTTTACGAAGCATTTGGGTGATGGTAAGAACGAGGTCAGTTGCAGTTACGCCTTCTTTGGTTTTTCCGTTAAGCTTGAAACCAACAACTTGTGGAATAAGCATGGAGATCGGTTGGCCGAGCATGGCTGCTTCAGCCTCAATTCCGCCGACGCCCCAGCCGACCACTCCCAAGCCATTGATCATGGTGGTGTGTGAGTCTGTTCCAACACAGGAGTCAGGATACACAACGGTTTTTCCATTTTGAGTTGCAGTCATTGCAACGGTTGCCAGATATTCAAGGTTGACTTGGTGAATGATTCCAGTTTCAGGCGGAACTACGCGGAAATTTTTCAGCGCCGATTGACCCCACTTGAGGAATTCATAGCGTTCCATATTTCGCTCATATTCGATTTCACGGTTTTTATTGAACGCATCGGGTGTACCGAAGTAATCGACTTGAACTGAGTGATCGATCACAAGATCAGCAGGGGTGAGGGGATTGATTTTTTCTGGATTTCCGCCTAAACGCTTCATCGCAGATCGCATCGCTGCCAAATCACAAACGGCCGCAACTCCCGTCAAATCTTGAAGTACGGTACGTGCAGGTGTGAATTGAATTTCACGATCCGGTTCCGCAGTCGGGTTCCAATTCGAGATCGCTTCAATATCGGTTTTTTTTACGGCGAGGTTGTCTTCTAGTCGAAGCAAATTTTCAACGAGAACTTTCATGGAGAAAGGGAACTTGGAGATATCCTTGCCGGATTTTTTTGAGAACTCTTTTAAGGAGTAAAATTGGTAAGATTTTCCGTCAACGTTCAAAGACGTGAGGGTGCTAAAACTATCGGGATGAGCATTGTTCATATGACCCCAATGGTAATGGAAAAACCCTCTTGAGCCAATAGTTTAAACCCGGTTTTGCGGCGCGCTATCCTTAAAAATTTGCTGAATCGCATATCCATGCGTAAACTGGTTAAAAACAAATTTAACGGAAATAAAAAGGAGTCTATTTCATGGAAAAACCTTGGCTGAAGAGTTATCAACCTGGCGTCTCTGCAACGATCGATCTCAATCAGTTTTCATCGATTCCTGATTTTCTGGAGCAATCTTTTCAAAAATTTGCAACCAAGCCGGCTTTCCACTGCATGGGAACGACGTTAAGTTATGCTGAAATTGATCGACTCAGCCATCAGTTCGCTTGTTATCTTCAGAATGATTTGAAACTTTCCCGTGGTGACCGCGTGGCAATCATGATGCCTAATGTTTTACAGTATCCGGTCGCCCTCTTCGGGATTTTGAGAGCAGGAATGATCGCAGTGAACTGCAATCCGCTCTATACACCGCGTGAACTTGAGCATCAACTGAAAGACTCTGGCTCAAAAGCAATCGTCATTGTAGAGAATTTTGCAAAAACCTTAGAACAAGCTCTTCCTAAAACTGAAGTTAAACATGTTGTATTGACCGAGCTTGGAGATCTTCTTCGATTCCCTAAAAAATATATCGTCAATGCTGTTGTAAAACATGTGAAAAAAATGGTGCCGGAATTCGACATTCCTAAAGCGGTTTCTTTCAATAAAGCACTTGCTGTCGGTAAAACCACTTCTCTCAGCAAACCGGTATTAAAACTCGATGATGTTGCATTTCTGCAATACACTGGCGGAACAACGGGGGTTTCCAAAGGCGCAATTCTCACCCATGGAAACATCATTGCGAACATGCTACAAGCCAAGTCTTGGATTCAGTTCTTGGTTAGAGAAGGAGAAGAGATCATCATCACTCCGCTCCCGCTTTATCATATCTTTTCACTCACTGCGAATTGCCTGATTTTCAACTCAGTCGGCGCCCTGAACGTTCTCATCACCAATCCTCGCGATATTCCAGGATTCGTGAAGGAGCTAGGTAAGTGGAAATTTACTGCCATTACCGGAGTGAATACCCTCTTTAATGCCTTGGTGAATAATGAAGACTTTAAAAAGCTCGACTTTTCGAAGTTGAAAGTAACTTTGGGGGGCGGTATGGCGGTTCAAAAAGCAGTCGCAGAAAAATGGAAGACCATTACCAATGTGCCCCTGATTGAAGCTTACGGTCTTACCGAAACGTCTCCAGCAGCCTGCATTAATCCCATGAATCTCAAAGATTATAATGGCTTTATTGGTCTTCCCATTCCTTCAACTGAAGTTTCCATTCTGGATGATGAAGGCAAAGAAGTGGCTCATGGTCAAAGCGGGGAAATCTGCATTCGCGGACCTCAGGTGATGAAGGGCTACTGGCAACGTCCGGACGAGACTGCAAAAGTAATGACCAAGGACGGATTCTTCCGTACTGGGGACATCGGTTTTATGACCGATGACGGTTATTTCAAGATCGTCGATCGTAAAAAAGACATGATCCTCGTTTCTGGGTTCAATGTTTATCCGAACGAAATCGAAGATGTTGCTGTCACGAACCCAAAAGTGCTGGAAGCAGCTGCGATCGCCGTTCCTGATGAAAAAAGCGGTGAAGCACCTAAGCTTTTTGTGGTAAAGAAAGACCCTACCCTGACAGAAAAAGAAATGCTCGATTACTGCAGGCAGAATCTGACCGGATACAAAGTTCCAAAATATGTGGAATTTCGGTCTGAACTTCCGAAATCAAATGTCGGAAAGATCCTGAGAAAAGAATTAAGACCGAGCAATTAACCGAGAGAATTAACAGAAAGGCAATAGTAGCAATGGCAAAAATCAAAGTACAAAATCCGGTCGTTGAACTCGATGGCGATGAGATGACCCGGATCATCTGGAAGTTCATCAAGGACAAGTTGATCCTTCCTTATCTGGATATCGACATCAAGTATTATGATCTTGGAATGGAAAACCGCGATGCGACTGACGATAAAGTTACTGTTGAAGCGGCTGAAGCCATCAAGAAATACAATGTTGGTATCAAGTGTGCGACGATCACTCCGGATGAAGCTCGCGTAAAAGAATTCAACTTGAAGCAAATGTGGAAGTCTCCGAACGGAACGATTCGTAATATTTTAGATGGTACCGTTTTCCGTGAACCGATTGTTTGTAAAAACATTCCTCGTCTGGTTCCGAACTGGACTGCACCCATCATTATTGGTCGTCATGCGTTTGGTGACCAATACCGCGCAACCGACACCGTGATCAAAGGAAAGGGTAAACTGACCATGACCTTCACTCCGGAAGATGGTGGTGCTCCTCAAACTTTTGAGGTTTACAACTTCAAGGGCGATGGCGTTGCCCTGTCGATGTACAATACCGATGATTCGATTCGTGGTTTTGCGGAAAGCTGCTTCAACATGGCCTTGACTAAAAAATGGCCACTCTATCTTTCCACCAAAAACACCATCTTGAAAAAATACGATGGTCGATTCAAAGATATTTTCCAGGATGTCTACGAGAAGAAATACAAGGCACAATACGAGGCTGCCGGCATCACCTATGAACACCGCCTGATCGACGATATGGTTGCTTCTGCACTCAAATGGAATGGAAATTTTGTTTGGGCATGCAAGAACTACGATGGAGATGTTCAGTCGGATACCGTTGCACAAGGTTTTGGTTCCCTCGGACTCATGACCTCTGTACTTCTGACTCCAGACGGAAAGACTCTTGAAGCCGAAGCTGCCCACGGTACCGTAACCCGCCACTATCGCATGCATCAACAAGGCAAGCCGACCAGCACCAATCCGATTGCGTCCATTTTTGCTTGGACCAGAGGTTTGGAGTTCCGTGGTAAGCTTGATAACAATCCAGATCTCATTCGTTTCGCTAAAACCCTGGAAGAAGTTTGTGTCAGCACGGTTGAAAGCGGAAAAATGACTAAAGATCTTGCTGTTTGTATCTATGGCGAAAAGGTGAACAGTGATCAATATCTGAATACCGAGCCATTCTTGGAAGCGATCAATCAGGCATTGGCTAAAAAGCTGTCAATGTAAGGTTATTTTTTAAATATAATTTATCAGCAGAGACGCATTCCGGAATCCGGGATGCGTTTTTTGTTTTAATTCCGTTTCCCATTCAAGTTAGTATTTTTTTATGAGTCTTCACTTCAATTTGATTTCAACTGCTTTGATGATCTTTCTTTCTTCGGGTTCTTTTGCAACCGAATCTAAATCCAAATATGCACCGACGACTTTTCCCTTGAGCCAGCATCATGAGTACCTGCAGAAGAATAAAGCACCTGACTTCTGGGCATTGAATTCGTTCTATGTTCCTCAACAAGATGGATCTGCTTGCGGAATCGCCAGTTTGACCATGTTATTGAATGGGCTTCGTGTTCATCAGCTTACTCGTGCCAGCGATCACTTTCTCACTCAAAAAGCATTGTTGGAAAAGGTCAAGATCAACTACAGCAGAGGACTGACTCTAGATCAATTAGCTGAAGCCGTGAAAAAAAGTTTAAGTGAATTCGGAATTCAAGGAAAAGTCGAAACCATCCATGCCGATGGCACTCCGGCTCAAATGAAAAAAATCCTAGAAAGATTGGTTCAAAATGAAAAATCAGATCGGGATCTTATTCTCGCCAACTTTCATCAAACCATTTACACCGGTGATGCCGAAGGTGTGGGCCATATTTCTCCGATCGGTGCTTTTAACTCGCAAAAAAATGAAGTGCTGATCATGGATGTCGATCGTGATTATTATGAACCCTACTGGGTCAGCTATGAAACTTTTTACCGGGGCCTAAATTCGCTAGATTCGAGTAGTCAGCAAAAAAGAGGACTCGTTTTAGTCGATCTGAATTGAGGACTGATGAAACATCTCATTTTTTTTATTTTTCCCTTATTTTTGATCTCTTGTTTTGAATCCGGTGTGGACCAGGTCAATCCTGTTTCATCAAAAGTTGAAATTGCACCCCGGGAACAAGTAGAGGCACGAGGAAAGAAATGGATCGTCTCTACTCAAGGAAAACACTCCACGAAAATTGCGGCTGATATTCTTAAAAACGGAGGCAACCTCATCGATGCGGCAATCGCTGCATCTTTCGCGATTTCAGTCGAAAGGCCACATTCCACAGGACTAGGCGGTGGCGGATTCTTGATTTTTCATGAAGCCAAGACAGGAAAAGATCATGTCTTTGATTTCAGGGAACGTGCTCCCAACCGTGCGTTTGCGGATATGTTTTTAGATCGTAAGGGGGAGGTGATTCGGGATCTTTCCGTGGTTGGATCTTTGTCCGTGGGAACTCCTGGATTAGTTCGAGGATTGGCAAAGGTTCATCAAAAATTTGGTCTTTTGCCCTGGAAATCAGTAGTAACTCCGGCTCGAGATCTGGCTTTCAATGGGTTTGAAGTTTACCCATCCCTGAAAACAGCACTCGATCAGAAAAAGACTTACTTAAGTCGTTTTTCATCATCCCAGAAAATTTTTTTCCATGCTAATGGATCTGTTTACTCACTGGGTGAAAAACTGATTCAGAAAGATCTGTCACATACGCTCGAACTGATTTCGAAAAATCCTGAAGATTTTTATTCAGGTGAAATTTCTAAAAAAATAGTACGAGCCATCTCAAAAGAAGGCGGATGGTTGACTGCAGAGGATCTTAAAAACTATTCAGTCAAAGAACGTAAACCTGTTGAATCAACTTGGAGAGGCTACAGGATCATCACCATGCCTCCTCCGAGTTCCGGTGGAATTCATGTCGTTCAAATCCTAAAACAAATTGAAAAAGACCAACTGAAATTCCAAAATCCCGAATCTTTGCACCTGCTCGCTTCGAGCATGCAATCTGCTTTCGCCGATCGTGCAGAGTTTCTAGGTGACCCTGATTTTGTTCATGTTCCCCAGAATGGATTACTCAATCCGGAATATCTTTCAAAAAGAAGAAGTGAGTTCAATAAGCTGAAAGCCAGAACCCAGCAGGAAGTGCGCTCGGGAAATCCGGACCTGTTCACAGAGCACTCTGATACCACTCATTTAAGTCTGATGGATTCTGAAGGAAACGTTGTGGTCAGCACCCAGACGATCAACGGTTTTTTTGGTTCGAGCATGGTTGCTGATGGAACTGGAATTGTCTTAAACAACGAAATGGATGACTTCTCTGCTAAAAAAGGTGCAGCTAATATCTTTGGGGCGGTTGGGGGATCCGCTAATGCTATTGCTTCGAAAAAAACTCCTTTGTCGAGCATGAGTCCGACGATTGTCTTTCAAGATCAACAACCGATTTTAGCCCTTGGTGCTCCAGGGGGAACCAGAATCATCACTGCTGTTGCTCAGACCATTTTGAATCATCTAGATTTTAATCTT
>CAZZLF010000084.1:0-7486 GCA_964654965.1 uncultured Bdellovibrio sp. | reverse complement strand
ATCTCCATCGGTAAAAATTCCAACTGGCTTTTGAGGGTTTCTGTAAGAGGTGATGATTACTGATCCCGCATTGTTTTCATTTAAAAATTTAATGGTATCACCGATTGAGGTGTGTTCACTCAAAGTTAAAGCCGGGGATAGCTTATTCGTAGTCATATCTCAATGTTAACAAATGAGAATTCAATTTGGGTAAATATGATGATTTTTTGTTTATTTAATGTCTGATTGAGAAGGGGGTCAAAGTATGTAAATCAAGTCGTTCATCTTCCGTGTTTCGATCATGAGTTGAACGACGTCTTCAGGGTTTGCAGCTTGGTATTCATAAGTAATGGAAAGATGTTTTCCAGATGCACTCAGTCGCTCCGTTGTTTTGCTAAGACCAATAAATTTTGTCTCAAATTCAATCACAGACGACTTAAAAATGACGGAATTGGCCCCAATGATCTTATGGGTGTAAACACAAGGAAATTGAAAGTTCTGAAGTAGAAGTTCCTTGAATTTACCGAATTGGTCATGACTCATGAGCCTGAAACTAGATCAAATTGAAGAAAATTGCAATTGAACCGAAAGTGACAAATTTTATGGCCGAGCAAGGGAAAATAAAAAGCCTGCGAAATTGCTTTCGCAGGCTTAGTGAGTTTATTTGAATGATTCAAATTAGAACTTCATACCGAAAGAAGGAATGATTGAGAATGAATTTCCCAATGTTCCAAGTGGAAGTTCTGCAAAGTATTTTTGATTTTCACCAAAAGAAGCTCCGCCTTTAACAAACATAGCAAAATCAACGTTAGTGTTGCTAACATCGATGCCTGGAATGTTGATGTCGAGGCTAGCGTGGAAAATGCCAACACCCATTGAAAGACCAGCGTAAGGAACAAAGTTGCCTGCTGGTTTGAAAGTAAGCTGAGTAGAAGCCATCACAGGGATGATCCAGGTAGTTACATCGCCTGGTCCGAAGAGGAATCCAGTTTGTCCACCAACTGCGAATTGACCAAATTCAAGGTTTGCAACATTGTACATACCGTTAGCCATTACGCCGAAGTGGAACTGGTCACCTGCTGTACCAAGGCCAAAAGATGCATTCCACTGCATAGGGCCATTGTTTGAAGCAGACTGAGTGTATCCAGTAGACTCAACAGAAGTTGGTTTAGATGAATATTCTGTGTTGGTAGAAGTATTTGCTGCTTTTTTTGTATTTGCTGCAAAAGATGGGGAAGCCATAACAATTAGGGCAAGAAGAGTTGTGATAGTTCTCATTTTAATTACCTCCTTAAAGTAATAATTAAGATGAGAACAGAGGGCTAAAAAAAACACAACAAGATTATATGGTTATTCATTTGACACAAGCGCGCCGAGTCATGAAACATTCAGCAGCAAGTTCAAAATGGAAGAAATTCTCTCTGGGTCGCCCTCAATCCAAAAGTCTTTTAATCTGGATTTTTCTCCTCGAATCATGAGGATTTGTTTTCTGGCTATGCCGAATAATTTACTCAGGTAAAGAATGATCGCTTCGTTAGCCGCCCCATCTACTGGAGGTGCCTGAACGCGACTTTTATTCGGTCCCGATAGATCCCTTTCAATTCAGTTTTCGATGCTCCGGGTTGGGTATATAGCCTAAGAAGGGCCCCCTTTTTTTCTTTGATTTCATAAGGTTTGAACCAGTTCATTTAAAAATAATGATTGCTGAAAGCGGCGATTTTCGCTATAGGTTAATGAAACAAAAACACACACTTCCGTGCTGTCGTCCATCTTGTTCGACAGTTAAAAACGTGGTGTTCGATTGATTCTTCAATTAATCGGATTAAAGGAAGTGGAGGAAATAACCGCGGGTATTTTGAAGCCTCTTTCATCACTCTATTATTAGAGTGATCCAAGCGATCTCGATGTTCCCGCCTTAAATGAATCTTCAAGATTCAGAAAAGGAAAATGCAATGCCAACAATCAGTATGAAGGAAATGCTCGAAGCGGGCGTTCACTATGGTCACCAAACCAATCACTGGAACCCAAGAATGAAAAAATACGTTTTTGGTGCTCGAAACGGTATTTATATCGTTGATCTTGAGCAAACCCTTGAGCGTGCAAAAAAAGCTGCTGACTTTATCAAAAGCGTTACTGCTGAAGGTAAAAAAGTAATTTTCGTCGGCACTAAAAAACAAGCTAAAGAAGTGATCAGTCAAGAAGCTCAACGTGCAGGTCAGTACTACGTTACTGAGCGTTGGTTGGGTGGAATGCTTACTAACTTCCAAACAGTGAA
Source organism: uncultured Bdellovibrio sp. (assembly GCA_964654965.1). GTDB lineage: Bacteria > Bdellovibrionota > UBA1018 > UBA1018 > CAIMNF01 > CAIMNF01. The sequence continues at coordinate 5,232 of CAZZLF010000084.1, read as the reverse complement.
AGCGTCGATTGATCGTTTGAAAAAACTTGAAGCATTGAAACTTTCAGAAAACTGGAATGACTATACTAAAAAAGAACAATCCGGATTCGATCGTGAGTTGGCGAAACTCCGCAAGGGATTGGGTGGAATTCAAGACATGAAGAAGCTTCCTGGAGCGATTTTCTTGATCGACACTTCTAAAGAACATATTGCAGTTAAAGAAGCAAAGCGTCTTCACATCCCAACTGTGGCGATCGTTGATACCAACTGTGATCCAACTGGAATTGATTTCATGATCCCAGGTAACGACGATGCATTCCGCAGCGTTAGCCTCTTTGCAAAATTGATGGCTGATGCATGTCTCGAAGGAACTCAACAGTTCCAAGAAAAACTTCGCGCTTCTGGCGGTCAAATGTCTGAGAAGAATGAAGATGGCTCTGAGAAGAAAGTTTCCCGCTTTGAAGGTGATATTGACCTGAAAGGCGTTGATGCTGCAGACCTCGAAGCTATGGATTCAACCGAAGAATCAGCAAAGGAGTAATTCAATGCAGATTACAGCTGAACAAGTATCAAAACTCCGTGAGCGCACCGGCGCTGGAATGATGGAATGTAAAAAGGCACTTACCGAAAATGGTGGGGACCTTGAAAAGGCGATCGAGTATCTTCGCAAAAAGGGAATTGCATCTGCTGCGAAAAAAGCTGGTCGTACTGCAAAAGAAGGAACCGTATTCTCTTATGTCGATACAGCAGCAGGCGCTGCAGTATTGGTGGAAGTGAATTGCGAAACTGACTTTGTGGCTGCAACAGATAACTTCAAAAATTTCGTGAAGAATGTTGCGATTCATATTGCAAAGGCGAATCCTGAAAATGCAACTGCTCTTCTTGCGCAGAAGTATGTTGGTGATGCTGCCAAAACTATGGATGACTTCCTTAAGGAAACGATTGCCAAAGTGGGTGAAAACATCACGATTCGTCGTTTTGTTCGTTATCCTATTGGTGGCGGCAAGCAAGTGAAGAGCTACATTCACATGGGTGGAAAAATGGGCGTTTTGGTTGAAGTTTCAATGGCAAATGATGCCAAGGCAACTCAAGAGCTTTTCACCACTTACATCAGTGACCTTGCCATGCACATCGCTGCAACAGGCCCTCAATTCCTGAAGCAAGAAGAAATTCCTGCGGATTTGATCGCTAAAGAAAAAGAAATCGCAATGGCTCAATTGATGACTCAAAATAAGCCTGCCGATGTTCTCGAAAAGATCGCGATTGGCAAGATCAACAAGTACTTTGAAGAAAATTGCCTGATCAAACAAAAGTTCATCAAGGATGATAAGAAAACCATTGAAGCCCTGACGAACGAAATCGGTAAGGCAATGGGTGAAACCCTGACGATTACTCGCTTTGCGAGACTCGTGCTCGGTGAAGGCGTTGAAGTAGCCTCAGAAGAAACCCAACACTAATCATTCAAGGAGCCTTGGTCAAAAGCCAAGGCTCTTTTTTTTGTGTTTTCATGAAAAAACACGAATTTGAGGCAGCAGATGAAACGTGAAAAATACAAAAGAGTACTCCTGAAACTTTCTGGTGAAGCCCTGGCGGGTGAAGCTGGATATGGAATTGACACAGATGTCTTAGAGGTGATCGCCAATGAGATTAAATCTTTGAAAGAATCTGGTGTCGAAGTTTGTATCGTTGTTGGTGGAGGAAACATCTTTAGGGGCGTTAAGGGTGCAACTAAAGGAATGGACCGCGCTTCTGCAGACTATATGGGTATGCTTGCAACTGTTCTAAATTGTATCGCACTTCAAGATGCATTAGAGCGAAAACAGGTTTACACGCGAGTTCAATCTGCTATCGAGATGCGAGCAGTTGCTGAACCCTACATTCGCAGAAAAGCAATTCGACATCTTGAAAAGGGTCGAGTAGTGATTTTTGCAGCAGGAGTCGGTAGTCCCTATTTCACAACTGATACCACCGCGGCATTACGTGCAATGGAAATGAATTGCAATGTACTCATGAAGGGCACCAGTGTGGACGGTATTTATACTGCCGACCCGAAAATCGATAAAACCGCAACTCGATTTGACGATCTTTCTTATATGGACGTGCTTCAGCGCGGGCTTAAAGTAATGGATACAACTGCAATTACCCTTTGCATGGATAATAAACTTCCAATTATTGTTTTCAATCTTCGTGAAAAAGGAACCATGTTGAAGGTCGTACATGGTGAAAACTTAGGAACCCTTGTTCACAAATAATTTTTTTCAAAACTGTCGATAGAAAGGACAAACAAATGTCAAAAGTACTTAATGATGCATCAGCAGCAATGGATAAATGCATTCAATCTCTTCAAAAAGATCTTTTGAAGGTCAGAACTGGACGAGCTTCTACTGCATTGATCGATCATATTCATGTTGATTATTACGGATCGAAAACCCCAATTTCACAAGTGGCGAATCTAACAACTCCAGATGCGAGAACCATTCAAATTGCTGCTTGGGAGCCATCGATGTTAGGTGCAATTGAAAAAGCAATTCTTGAAGCTAACGTAGGATTTACTCCCCAAAACGACGGTAAAATCGTCCGCATCACTATGCCTCCTTTGACAGAAGATCGTCGTAAGGAAATGGTAAAGATGATCAAGAAAATGGGAGAAGATACAAAAATTGCTATTCGTAATGCTCGTCGTGATGCCAACGAAGAAGTAAAGAAACAAGAAAAAGCTAAAACGATTTCAGAAGACGAATCAAAAAAGCTTCAAGAGCAAATTCAAAAGAAGACTGACGATAAAGTGACTGAAACCGACAAGGTGATCACCACTAAAGAAAAAGAGATCATGACCATTTAGTTGCAAGCCATTTGGTTTGCAGATTTTCATGGAAACTCCATTCCCCAAACATATCGCCATCATTATGGACGGAAATGGCCGCTGGGCGCAGGCTCGTGGTTATCCGCGTTTTTATGGTCATTTGCGTGGCAGTAATCGCGTAAAAGAAATCGTGCGAGAAGCAAGAAGGTTAGGTGTAAAGGCACTAACTTTATATGCCTTTTCGACCGAAAATTGGAAACGCCCAGAGGAAGAATTGAGTGTTCTTTGGAAAACTCTTCGTAAATATGTCCACCGTCAATTGGGGGACATGAAAAAAAATGGAATCAAACTGCACGTTATTGGAGAAATAAATCGACTTCCTTTAGATGTGAAGAATGAACTCATGAGTGCAATCGAAGTTTTGAAAGATGGAAAGGACATGACCTTGACCTTTGCTCTTTCATATGGAGGGCGTGCTGAATTGATCGACGCCACCAAGTCGTTTGCGAAGGATTTTGTCGCTGGAAAGGTTCAGCTTGAGGACCTCAATGAGTCAATGTTTCAAGATTACCTCTGGACCAGTTCCTTGGGTCCGGTCTCGGATGTAGATCTGTTGATCCGTACGAGTGGTGAAAAAAGACTGAGCAACTTTTTACTGTGGCAGGTCTCTTACGCTGAATTTGATTTTGTAGAAATCAACTGGCCTGATTATTCGGTTGAAGAATTTCACAAATCACTCGAGAATTTCAAAAACAGAAAAAGAAGATTCGGAGCAGTTTGATATGAGTCAAAATCTAAAGTTAAGAATCATTACCGCATTGATCGGTGTTCCGGTGATCCTCGTTCTTCTTACAGGAATGGGCGTTGAAGGAGTTGCTCTATTTTCTTGGCTGGTGTCGTTGGGAATGACAATCGAGTTCAGCCGGCTTTTTTTTACTCTTTCTGATTCAGGGTTGAAAACTTTGATTGTTTTAACCATGACCACTTTATTCCATTTTTTTAATTATTATCTCTCGGTTGGCTTGAGTTCTGCTTTTTTGGGAATCATGCCATTTTTCACATTATTCATTGTGTTCCTTCTGTTGGTTCCCCGTTTGCTGAATTTTGGCGGTTCTGCTGCCCTTAATTCAAATGCAGGGAATGAAAAACTCACCAAGCATTTTCAAGAGCTTCTAGCTGCCAGTTTTGGATTCGTCTACACTTGCTGGCTTCCAATGTTAATGGTTTCAATCCGTCAATCATCTCAGGGAAAATACTGGCTGATATTTACAATGTTGGTGGTTTGGTCTGCAGATAGTTTTGCTTATTTTGGAGGGAAATATTTCGGAAAAAGACTACTTTTTGAAACCGTTAGCCCTAAAAAGACATGGGAAGGTGCGATTGCAGGAGGATTAGGTGCCTTGTTGGTATCTTTGGTTTTTGCGAGATTTTTTCTTAGTCAGTACGGTGTGGTTGAAATAGGTGTCATGTCTTTGACCATGAGTGTTGCATCCATGTTGGGAGATCTTTGCGAAAGCTTGATGAAGCGTGCTGCAAACGTAAAAGATTCAGGCAGTATTTTGCCGGGACACGGGGGCTTTTTGGATCGATTTGATGGTGTGGTGTTTGCGCTTCCCGTTATGTACGCATTTCTGTGGTTACTTGCCTGAACCAGCGGATTTTGAGATGATCTTTCCAATAGAAAGAGGCTAAATTTATGGCATCCGTTTTAGGGTTCATTCTGGTTCTAATTCCATTAGTTGTTATTCACGAGTTGGGACATTTTCTTTTTGCAAAATTATTCAACGTCAGAGCTGATGCTTTTTCCATCGGATTTGGACCAGTCGTTTATTCAAAAAAATGGGGTGAAACGGATTTTCGCATCTCTGCCATTCCACTGGGAGGATATGTCAAGTTACTTGGAGAAGATCCGTCTGCCGAATTGAGCGATGAAGATAAAAAACGAGCCTTGCATCATCAGGCAGCCTGGAAAAGATTTTTCATTTTCTTTGGCGGACCACTTTTTAACTTTCTTTGGGCATTTGTTGTTTTCATGGCCATGATGGCTATTGGAGATCCTCAGATTTCCACCAAGTTTGGACGAGTTCTTCAGGATTCACCCGCACAAAAAGCTGGATTTATATCAGGTGATCGAATCACTTCCATCGATGGAGTGTCGGTAACTAAGTTGGATGAATTTGCAGTAAAGCTCTCTGAAAAAGTGGATCAGGAAGTAACTTTTGGAGTGGATCGAGCTGGAAAAAGTTTAGAAGTAAAAGCTAGAACCAAGTCGGAAGAGGGTTTTAGTATCTATGGCGAGAAAAAAATGGTTGGTGTCTTGGATGGTTTGGTTCCCAGTGGCCGAATGACTAAGATTGGAATTTCTAATCCGGAATCTATTGCCGCAAAAGCTGGATTTCAAACCGGTGATGAAATCCTCGCTATCAATGGACAAAAGGTGGAGAGGTTTG
>CAZZLF010000083.1:0-7486 GCA_964654965.1 uncultured Bdellovibrio sp. | reverse complement strand
AGATACTATGCTCACCAATGCCTCAATTCTGAGCACCAGCTTGAGGGTGACTTAAGTGTGATTGGATCTTATCCGAGAAGATGGACGCTCTAACATTATTTTTCCGATGAATGTTGAACCTTGCGGGCAGAAAGAAGGTCCAGAAGTTTCACGCTATGTTCATCGATTTCACCGATGATTCCTTGCGCTTTTGCTGAAAGGAAAGAGTGAGCGATCATCGTTCCGATCGCAACAACCAGACCGAATGCAGTTGCGTACATCGCTTCAGAAATACCGGCAGAAAGAATCGCCTGGCGTTGAGCTGGATCGGCCATGGAAACCGCCGCAAAAGATTTGATCAATCCTGAAATGGTTCCAAGAAGTCCAAGTAGGGTGGCGATATTGGCAATCAATGCAAGATAAGGAAGGTTTTTCTCTAATTGAGGAATGACTTCCAAAGAAGCAGAGTCGATAGCGTTTTGAATCTGTTCTTCGCTTCGAGAAGCACGCATCAATCCAGCCTTGATGACTTTAGGAAGAGCAGCTTCTTTAGCTCCATTACAAACGCGGATCGCTCCATCCAGATCATTGGCAAGAACGTGTTTTTGAACTTCAAACATGAAGGAGTTTCCGTTGATGTTCAGCTTGGAATAAAGCTTTACGAATCGTTCAAAAATAAAAGCGACCGCTACCGCCAAGGTGATGGCAATGAGATAGGTGGCGAATCCACCGTGTTGTAATGCGCTGATCACGCCCATCTGGGTTGTTTGTTGATCCATGCTTTTGAGTCTCCTTACAAAATTAAAAATCCTTTTATATCTAAAGGATAAATAATGACCCTCAAAAGATCAAACGAGATCTCGATAAATTATCGACTGCGAACCACAGCTATAGCGCGGCGCAATGTTGCAGGCACAAGTCTTAAAGGTGCTTAGCGATAGTGCTGACGAACATTGGCTTAGGATGATTGCCGGTGAGCTGATCGACCACTTGTCCATTTTTGATGAAAAGAATGGTCGGAATCGAGCGAATTTTAAATTGTTGAGCGGTGCTAGGATGTTCGTCGACATTGAGTTTGTAAATTTTAACGCGGCCTGCGTATTCATCGGCCAACGAGTCCAGGGTTGGAGCCAATGCTTTACAAGGACCACACCACTCGGCCCAGAAGTCAACCACGGTCAAGCCAGCATTGCTGATGACTTCATTAAAGTTTTGGTCTGTTGCTGTTAAAACATTTTTTGAATTCGACATAAATTTAGCGTACCACTATACCAAGGAAATATCCAAATGAAACCCACTCCACACGACTATATTCTGGGGACTTATGAAGAGTCTTTAGCGGCCAAAAAAGCTTTTATGGATCAAAACATCGAGGCGATTGTTCAAGCATGCCGTATGATTTCCCAAAGCATCAAAAACGGACACAAACTCATGATTTGTGGAAATGGTGGATCCGCTGCTGATGCTCAGCACATGGCTGCAGAGATGGTGGGGCGAATGCTGATCGAGCGTAATCCATTGCCTGCACTGGCTTTGACTACCGATACTTCCAACATTACTGCCATTGCCAACGATTATTCCTATGAGGCGATTTTTGAAAAACAAGTTCAAGGTCTTGGTCAAAAAGGCGACGTTTTGTTGGCGATTTCCACTTCTGGAAATTCGAAAAATGTAATCAAAGCGGTAGAGGCTGCGAAGGCAAAAGGAATTCAGACGATTTCCATGACGGGTGGAAGTGGTGGAGTGCTGAAAGATCTTTGCGATCTCAATTTGAATGTTCAGTTGGGTAAGAATTCCAGTCGTATTCAGGAAACTCACATTTTCATCGTCCATTCATTAGTGGATGTGATGGATCGATTTTTTCTATGAATCAAAACCGTTATACGACTTTTCAAAAACGGATTCTGGCAAAGCTGATTGATCTCACGGTGGTGTTGTTTTTCGGTCGCTTACCCATTGGGAGCGCAGGTTCGGTAATCGGTTTCCTTTATTCCATATTGGCAGACTCGTTCTCCTGGAAAGGGGTTCAAGGCCAAAGTATTGGAAAAAAAATTATGAAAATCAAAGTAACAGCCGGAGACGAAACCTTCAGTCGTGTTTCCCGCATGAAGCTTTCGGTGATTCGAAATGCTCCGGTCGGCATCGTGACTTTTTTAATGATCATTCCAGTCTGGGGATGGATTTTGAGTTTATTGATCGGAATCCCGCTTTTTCTGATCGAATTGAGTTTGATGATCCGGGCAGATCGCCATCAGCGCCTGGGCGATGTCATGGCTGAGACAGTGGTTGTGGACTGTGAGTAAAATGAAATCTTCAGCAAGTTCTTATCGTGTTCTATACATGGTCGATATCAGTTCGTTTATTTTTCGGGCCTATTATGCCATTCGAGAAATGACTGCGCCGGATGGAACTCCTGTGAATGCCATCTATGGCGTCGCTACAATGTTGGGTAAGCTCATTGATGAAGTGAATCCTGAGCATCTGGTTGTGGTTTATGATTCCAAAGAACCTTCATTCCGGAAGCAGATGTATGAAGATTATAAGGCGAATCGCTCGGCACCGCCAGAGACCCTCATTCCACAATTTGATTTGATTGAAGAATTGATTTCTCACATGGGGATTCCTTCTTTTCGTAAAAGTGGTGTCGAGGCCGATGACATCATTGCGACCTTGAGTAAACGATGGGTGGAAGCCGGAAAAGAGAATGGAAATCAAAATCGGGTCGTGATTGTCACCGGTGACAAAGATCTCATGGCACTCGTGAATGCCAATGTCCAGCTGTGGGATACGATGAAGGAGCAGCACTACACCGAACACGAAGTGATTGAAAAATTCGGAGTGAAACCATCGCAGATACGGGATTACCTGGCAATCGTTGGAGATACCTCAGACAACATTCCTGGAATCACCGGCATCGGACCGAAAGGTGCAGAAACCCTGTTGAAAGAATACGGAACGCTGGAAGCGATTCTGGAAGCGGCAAAACAGGGAAAGATCAAAGGCAAGAAATGTGAAGTGATTGCAGAATCTGAAAAAGCGGCAAAACTTTCACAAGAGCTCGCAACTTTGCATGACCATGTTGAAGTAGAATTCAATGAAGAAAAACTTTCTTATCATCCAGTGGTGAAGCCGTCCCTGCTTCAATTTTTTGAAAAGTATGCTTTAAAAAGCCTGCTTGCCCGCTATTCATCAAAGCAAAAAAGCGAAGTACTTCCGAGTACCGATGAATTTGATTTTGATGCTGAAGCCAATACTACCGCTTCGTTGAAACCCGAATCAACCTCGGTTCATGCAACCGTTCATCAGCCGGTAGCCACTCGTCCTGGCTTCAGAACAATTAGCGATCATTCATCACTGAAAGAATTGATTCAAGAAATTGCAAAATTGAAGTTGATCGCGTTTGATACTGAAACAACATCCCTTGATCCTAGGCAAGCACAACTCGTGGGAATTGCGATTTCAACCGGTGAAAACAATGGTTATTACATTCCGGTGGGGCATGTTCAGACCTTGGATTCCCAGACTCAGCAAATGGATTTGGAAGAAGTGTTGAAGGCTTTGCGGCCTTTGCTGGACTCAGCCGAAATCAAAAAAATCGGACAAAATCTAAAATACGATTATCGGGTCATGCTTCAACAGGGAATCCAGATGAAGGGTGTTCATGGAGATACCATGATTGCTGCGCATCTGGTTGATTCCAGCGGGCGACACAATCTCGATGATCTTTCTCTCAAGTATCTTCATTACAAGACGATTTCTTATGAAGAAGTTGCGGGAAAAGGCGCCCAGCAAGTGAGCTTTGATCAAGTGTCCATCGATTTAGCCACTCAGTATTCTGCCGAAGATGCCTGGTGTACGATGATGCTTTGGAAAACTTTGGAGCCCCGGTTGATCGCACAAAGTTCTGAAAAGCTGTTTCGAGATGTGGATCTTCCCATGGTGGAAGTGGTATCAAGAATGGAAGAAGCAGGAATTAAGGTCGATGTTCCATTCCTGCAAAAGCTGGATCAGCGTTTTGAAAAAGAATTGCAGGACATCGAGAAAAAAGTTCGAGCATTCAGCTCTAACCCAACGTTGAATTTAAACTCACCTAAGCAATTGGCGGCTTTTTTATTCGAGGAATTGAAACTTCCGACTCAGGGTAAAACCAAAACAGGTTATTCCACCGATGCTTCCGTTTTAGAGGCCCTCGCGCCGATGCATGAAGCGCCAAAGTTATTGCTTGAGCATCGAGAAATTTCAAAACTCCGTGGTACTTATGTTCAGCCCCTTCAGACCTTGCGTGATCTGAAGGATTCTCGCGTTCGCACTAATTTTAACCTGACGGGAGCTGCAACCGGCAGATTGTCCAGTTCTGATCCAAATCTTCAGAATATTCCCACTCGCTCCAAGCGAGGTCAGTTGATTCGTGAAGCCTTCATCGCTGAAAATGGGAATGTTTTACTTTCGGCCGATTATTCGCAGGTGGAGCTCCGTATTCTTGCGCACATGAGCGAAGATCCAAATCTGATTGATTCATTTGTGAAAGATGAAGATGTGCACCGTCGTACAGCGAGTGAGATTTTTCATGTAAAGCCGGATCAAGTAACTGATGATCAACGGGCTGGAGCTAAGGCGATTAATTTTGGCTTGATGTACGGAAAGGGCCCTTTTGCGCTTGCTGAAGAACTCGGAATCACCCGAACTGAAGCAAAGAAAATGATTGATCAGTACTTTACTCGCTATCACAAGGTCAAAGAATTCCTTGATGGTCAGATCCAATTTGCCCATGAGCACGGTTATGTGTCGACCTTGTTGGGGCGTAAGCGAATGTTGCCCGAGATTCATTCCAAAAATCACATGTTGAAAGCCAATGCCGAGAGAATGGCGATGAATTCGCCCATTCAGGGAACGGCATCGGATTTGATCAAGATCGCAATGATCAAGTTGGATCAAGAAATTCTTTCTCGAGGTTTGAAGTCTCGGATGCTACTTCAGGTACACGATGAATTGATTTTTGAATGTCCTGAACCAGAAGTGGAGCAGATGAAAAAATTGGTGGAGTCAGCCATGTCTTCGGCTATTCCATTGAATGTTCCACTTAAGGTGAATCTCGCAACCGGAAAAAACTGGGCGGAGCTTTGATGTTGAAGGAAAAACTGTTCGAACATCTTTCCAAAGGAATTCCGGTAAAAACGTTGCGCGAACTCGTTCAGAATACCGCACCTTTTATTTTTAATGAAACTCCAACGCCCCAAACCCGTTACATCGAAGTTCTGAAGAGCAACAATGAGCAATTAAACTTAAGAGAGTATTTCGAGTTGTGCATATCAGCCCATTTCGCAACTGTTGGAACTTTTGTGCCTACGGATGTTGATCTGGCCATTCGGCAAAAGCTCTGGTTGAAGATCAGCACCCCAGAAGAATTTGCTCCGATGTGGGAATTGGTGAAAGAGTTTGCGACTTGGGATGAATCACCGGTTTCTAAACGATGGAGGCAGGCTCCGTCTGGTCTCAAGATCAGTGGCCATCAAGGTGAGTGGTTCAGCATCGCGATGGGGGCCTACGGAATTGCTGTAAAAAAAGTTCATACTTTTGTTCCTGAAGTGCGTACTGCCATTGAAGCAATGGTGAAAGTGCAGGAACAGGTGTTGAAGGAACTTCGCGAGCTCTTTGACCAAAATCCTGATATTCACCATGCCCGACTTTATCTTGATGCTGTTGCGGCAGTGGCGCACAATCTTGGTGATCTGGACCGCATGTTCGATGCTTGGGAAATTGGCGATGTCGATGCGTTGAAGCGTCGGGTATATCGTTGTGGCCATGAAGATGCCCGTCATCCCAGGGCAGAGTTTTTGCTGGCTGGAAAAATCTATAAGGAAATGCTCGCCAACGAAAATCATCGTCACTTTGCACTCCGTGATCCAAAAGGAATTCGAAAGTCCGGTCGCTTTTTGCTGAATTTCGGCCCGTTCCTCGACGATTGGGGTGCGGATCTGATTCGAGCCTCCCGTGAACCTGAAGCGATGCTGAGTGAAGGGGATTTGCGTGACGTCGCCGGAGCCCTGATTCAAGGTTGGAAGCGTTTAAATCCTAAAACGATTTACACTTCTCAAGGCTATGCGCGTGCCTTGTGTGGAATGGCATCTGCATATTCAAATAAAGTAGAGGGTTTGGAGTCATTGCTTTCTCCTGCACTGAAAAAACAAATGAACGAAAGCGGAATTCGAACGCTTTTGAATGTTTCCCGGGTGCAATTCGAAAAGCAATGGACTCAGAAACTTAAGTCACTGATCCAGATCGGTTGAAGGATCGATTAACGGTGATAGTATTTCGTTTCGATTTTCTTATCGAGTTCTTCGAGGGAATCGAATTTCCAAATTTCGTGAACAAAATCCCCTGAATTGAATTTTGGAATCGCTCCACCCAGCCATAGCATCGTTGACTCTGGAATGCCTTTGCAGATTTCTTTCAAATATGCCAAAGGTCTGTTTTTTGGATCACTTGCGGTAATCGGAGAAAAGCCGATGACCACAGCATGTGCATTGATTTTGCCTGCAGCTTCAATCAAAGATGTCGCTGGAAGATTTTGTCCGATCATCACTGTCTTAAAACCTTGAAACCGGCAAAGTACTGCTGACATCCAAAGCCCAAAATCATGAAGGTGGTTTTCTGGCGTGGCAAAAATTAATATTTTATCGGGATGAAATGCCCCATCTACCGGTTCAAGCTGCTCATAAACGCGACGAATGTAGATTTTGATCAATTCTGATAAAGTGTGTTCTTGGGCAATATTGAATTGCCCGTTTACGACTTTATTTCCGACCTGGTACATCAGTTGAGGAATCAGGTGAAACAACAAGTCCCGCGGGCTAATGGAATAATTCATTCGAGCTAAATGAACTTCGAGCCCTTTTAAATCAAATTTTTCGACTGCCTTGAGTAACTGTTCCGAAATCATCGGTATTTGAGGATTCAACTGCTTGGAGTGCAGGGATGGGGCACCAGAGTGATTTGTGGCAAGCATGGCGATTAACTTTTCATCACTAAGGTTTGCCACTGAGCTGATGGAATGACCGCTTGAGGTCAATTCTGCTAAAAGTTTGAGGCGGTTTACTTCTTGCTGGTTGTACATGCGTCTACCGGTAGGAGTCCGCTGGGGCTTAACGGCAGAATAGCGTTTTTCCCAAGCGCGAATCGTGTCGGGATTTAATCCGGTCAGCCTTAAAACGGACTTTAAATTAAATAGCTGCATTTGAGAATAATTTAACCCAAAGTCTAGGTTTTGTCAAAATTATTAACTTGATTAAATATGGACAAAAGGTTAAATTCCCACCCATGAATCAATTAGTTTTATTCTTAGTAATGATGATGTCTGTTCAATGTGCTGAAGCTCAAGTGGCTCCAGAATTGGAAAAGGGTTTGAATCCAATGGTAACCGTTGATCATGTGGACCTCGACCGCTACCTCGGTAAGTGGTATGAAATTGCGAAATATCCAAATCGTTTTCAACGGGGTTGCGATGAGG
>CAZZLF010000082.1:0-7611 GCA_964654965.1 uncultured Bdellovibrio sp. | reverse complement strand
TTTTTTCAAAACGGAAACCAAGGTCACCTTTTCAAAGTCTGCACTAAAATGGATGGCGATTCACCCGGACTCTCTCATTGCCCGGATCGATGAGGAGATTGAAATGATCCTCCGTAGACATCCGGATCATGGTGTGGTGATTCTCAATGAAAGCAGGATCGGTGAAGATTCAGGAATTGATTCTGAAAACCCTAGAATTTTGAATTTTAGCGGTAATCTTGATTTTGAAACCTTGGTCTCTGCACTGAATAACTGTTCCTGGTTAATTGCAGGTCGTTCACCGATTGTAGACTTGGCAAATCTCCTGAATGTCAGAATTTTTTATTGGATTGAATCTCATCCTCGATTCACCGGTGAGTCAAAAAATAAATGGAGTGAGTCGGGTCCTTATGGAAATGGAAACATCGCAATCCGATTCAACAATGAATTCATTCCTGAAGTTTTTTATGCAGTCTGGTCTCATTATCAGAGTGAATGGCTTCATCAGGGTAGTGTCCAATTGTTGAAACATTTTGAAAATCTAAGCCTCACTTCGAGTCTATCGGAAATTGAACTGTACAAAAGCAGGATCCGAGCAGCGCAAGAGGGCGGTGGGGTTTCTTTTGAACCCATCCTAGAAAATGAAACTGATTTTGAAAGTTGGATGTACCGTCTTCGAGGCCAGCTGGCACGAGCTTGGTTTTGTGGCTGGATTCCACCGATTGAACATGAAGTTGAAAAACTCAAGCTGAGCCCAAACCTCATCCGTCATGCCCGCGAGTTGAAAGAATCCATCTCGGTTATCGAACAAGTGAGCCTTGAAGCAAAAACGGTTTCTCGAGAACTTCAAAAAGTTGCCTCCAGACTAAAAAATCCAAAAATCATGTCCGTTGAGGATCGTGACTCAATCGAATCCTGTGCAAAAAAACTATTGGATTTGGAATCCTTGATCAGCAGGGTGGTGAACGTTGAAAAAGAGCTTCGCTGTTTTTTGGTCTGGTATCAGCATCTCATGCATCATCTTGAAGGTGAAACCATAGAAGAAATGGCAATGGAAGCTTACCAGTCTTTTGATCTTTTGATTGGTGGTGTTGGGTTGGTTTACAGCTATGTTGAAAAAGTTTTGCAAAAGGCAAAACCAAAGGCAGTTACACTGGTGACTTCAGAACAGGTAACGGCCCTCAAAGAAAATTGAGCTATTGAGTTTAAGGGCCCCCAGGGGCCTAGACTCGTCTCCTCCATAAAGATCAGCGCCTGCAATCAATCGTATTCCTTCATAAGGCTTGTAAGTCACCTGCGGTCTAAGTAAGTAATCCTGTCCTTGGGCAAAATAACCAATTAAAAACAGATCAGCCGACCAGTCGCTTTCTTCACTCGAGTAACCGACTCTGAAAGTTCCACCTGGATTGCTCTGTCTTTGAAAGTTCAAAAGTAGCGCATTTGAGCGGGCAATCCCCTGCTGCAGCTGAGTGATCACCGGATTCGGCGTCGAATACAGGTTTGGATTCAAATAGCCCACAAAATATCGATAGAGGAACTGAACTTGGGTATGGAAATTTTCAAAGAATGTTTTTTCAATTCCAACAATAGAATCCCAATGGGAGGGCTGGACCAAGCCATAGAGTTCAGTATTTTCCGGACCTTGATCAGGAATGAAATAAGCGGATTCTGCTCGAACTACGGAATTGCCCGCAGTGAAGGAAAGATCGCCACCCACCACGGTCTGTTGAATGTTCTGAGGCGAAATGCTGTTGGTATTGAAATGATAAACGTATTGGGCAAAATGATTCATACCTCGAAATGCAGAAATTGAAAGATCGAGATCACTTCCCAGGTAAGCGAACTTTCCTCCAAATTCGATCGAATTTTGTTCAAAATAACCCGGGAAATTTGGGTATTTTTGAAACGAAATGCCAGCCGGAATACCTTTCGTTGCCAATTCAGGGATAATCAGCTTTGTTTGCGGGTAAGTAGCTTGAAAAATTCCGGTGAAGTTGAAGGGAGAATTTCCTTCGCGGGGAGTGAAGCTAAATAGCACGGAAGGTGCTCCAACCCGTTTTACTTCCTCATCCGGATTCATGAGAGTGTAATCCTTTGCAGTAAAATAGTCGGTGGGATTAACTCCATCCGATTTACCCCAAGGAAGGATCTGTTGCCCGACTCGTAATTCTAAAGAAGAATTTTGAAAACTATAATACCCTTCCCGTAATCGAGCCGAAAAAGAAGATTGATTGGGTTCAGTCAGGCTTCTGAGGAATGCATCCACTTGAACGGTTGCAGACAGCGAGTTGTTTTCGTTTAAGTTTCCTTGAATATCTAACCAAGCAGAAATAGAGCTTTGTAAAACTCCGCTTGAATAGGAGGGAGTTGAATAGGCGGTAAAATAATGATCAGTGTAAAGTCTTCCGCCCCCATTAAATATGGGTTCTAAGCGTTTGTCTTTTGCAGCTACCGCTGAATTGAAATTCAGGATTAAAAATGAAAGAGCAAATAGCGAAAGAAACCGCATGCGGATCAGCGTACCTTCTGAAGATTTTGCTGGGTAAAGATGGCATCAGATAGGCCGGAATTCACCTTCACATTTGAAAAATTCAGCGAAGTGGTTTCACCTGTATTCTTGTTTACGATGGAGAGCGCATGCGCAAGCCACTTGTGAGTCTTCACATCCACTTCCTTGATTTCTGAAGCCTGAAGAACTTTCCAGAGCTTACCATCCATATTGAAGTATTCAGCGCGTTCCAACATGTAGTTATCCGGGCGAATCCAAACTGTCGATTTGCTATACCCAGTGCGTTCACGAATATCATTATTGGAAGGAGTGCATTCGATTTTGAAGCAGTTTAATTTTGTATCTCCTTCACACTTTTCAATTCCAATCATCTTGTATTGGAAGTCTTCGACGTGAGGAGTAGCGATATCTGAGTAACTAAATACGGATCCCATGAAGCTGCCGCTTTGTTGTTGGCTTTCCACTCTTCTGATTTTCTTGAAATTGGGAAGATAGAGCATGACATCGTTCTTACCATTTGGATTTTCGAGAATCAGTATGCCTTCATTTCTGACTTCGGCGGGAGCATGAAAGCGAGTCAGCGTGTTGTTGTGAATCCCGTCGGGTTGGACTTTTCTGGAGAGTGTAAATTCTTTGGTTTTGAGAGTTCCGCCACTTCCAGTTTCTAGTTTTGCCCTTGCCTCAAAATCATTCACTTTTCGAGCTTCTTCATTTCTTGACATGATTTCCTTGGGGTTCATCGCCGCCCAACTGAAATTCGAAAACATCAAAACGAAAAACAACAACAAAAACTTACTCATAATCCAAAGACTCCGTAATTTCCAAATTCGCCGCTCTCCGCGAAGGATAAAAACCTGCAACGATTGCTACAATAACACCGGTGATGAGAGTTTGAGTAACGGATTCTTTCGGGAAGTGAAACTCAATGATCCAACCCAAAGTGCTTGTTAGGCCGTATTCCACATAGAGTTTTCCAATAATACTGCCGAGGAAGATTGCCACGATTGATCCAAAAACTCCCTGAAGAAGGGACTCCAAAAGTATCATTCCTGAAATCTGTCGTTTGGTAGAACCAACTGCCCGTAACATTCCAATTTCTCTGGTCCGTTCCATGACACTGATCAAAAGGGTATTCAACAATCCCAAAAGTCCAACTAAGAGCGCGATGAACTCAATAGCACGGGTGTAGGCAAATGTTCTCTCCACCGCCTGCTCCATTTGATTCTTGAACTCAGCATTGGATAGGGTAACTACATTCCATTTTTTTCCGACTTTTTTATCAATTTCAGAACGAACTTGTTCCACGGTGTATCCCGGTTCGATATTGAAAACAAAAGCTGTGATCAACGGATCTTTCCAGTACTTCTTATAATTGGCACGTGAAAGATAAATCACTCCCTGGGGAGACATGTAATCCGTGATCAGTCCGACGATCTTGAAATCGATTTGACCACTCGGCGTATCTAGACCGATGTGATCTCCCACTTTTTTATTTTCATTATTAAGAAAACCTTGGGTAACGATGATATTTGGTTCATCCAGATAAATCAGTGGAGCGATTTTTTGGGGATCTGCTCCTTGAATTGCGAAGTTTTGATAGCGATAGAAATCTGCAAAATGGTCATAAGCTTTCAGTCCCATTTTTTTTCCATGAAGGTAATACGGTACAATCCTGTTTCCAGCGCCGCGACCTTCACCGATTGCCTGCACGCCTCGAATCGCAAGAACATCGTTCATCAATTCTTCCCGCATCGGTTGAACATCACCAAGAATGGCTCGTCCGTTTGAAACTACCATGATATCCGCAACAAAAATCTGGTTTAACCAGTTAACGAGAGTGTCGTGAAAGCTGGTTCGAACGCTGGCGATCAACATCACCAGAAACAGCCCAACCATCAGTGCCATTACGTTTGAAGTAGTGCGTTTTCGACTGCGGATCAGGTTTTCTAGGGCTAATTTTAAAACGGGTCGGGTGTTATTTCCCCAAATTTTTCGGGCTCCTTGAATCAGAATCAATACCAGAAAAGGTCCGAACAATGCTGAGCCGAGAACGGATGAAATCTTGGTAATCAAGTCAATTCCAAACCAGACTTTTCCCCACTCTAATTTCATCGAAACACCATTGAAAATCAAAAGTGCAATTCCGATGATCATCAGAAGCTTTGATTTTCTCTCTTCTTCTTTAGAGGTCGTTTCCGCATGCCGTTTCATCGATTCCAGCGGATGAATTGCAGCCGCTTTCAAAGAGGGGACAAAAGCCGCAATCATGGAAGCAGCGGTTCCTAGGGCTATGGCAAAAAAAGCTTGTCTCCAATCAAAATTCAATTTGGTGATTTCCATTTTGGTGCCCATTTGAGCAGCTAAAGAAGCGGTAACTTGGTGGACTAGTTTTTCTGCAAGCCCTCGCCCCATTACGCAACCTAGGATCGAACCCACTAAGCCGACCCCAAAAATCTCGCTGACAAAAAGATAAACCATGGACCATCGGGTGGCTCCCAGTGCCCTAAGTGTACCAATTTCTTTTTTTCGTTCAGCGATCGCAACTGAAATGGAATTCATGATGAGGAACAGTCCCACTAAAAGGGCGAGAGTACTAAAAAAGGTGAGAATCAACTGATAAGCACCGATCATTCTCACCATCTGCTCTGATTTAGAGGCAGGAGTTTCCACAGTAAAATTGTTACCCAGGGCTTTTTGCAAGGACGTACTTAAAGTCTCTGCCGAAATGGACTCATCTGGCACAATATCGATTCGGTCGATTTTGTTCTCTTTGCCGAACATGATTCTAGCACCATCAATATCCATGATCGCGAGTGAGCCACCGTATGCTTTTGCAGTTCCTTCCGGTTTCAATAGACCGCGAATCGTAAATGTTTTTAATCCATTCGCAGTTGAAAGCTTCACTTTCGAGTCAATGCTGAACCCTTTTTTCTTAGCGAGGGCTTCGGTAAAGATAATGCTGTCTGCTTGATTCAAAAAGGTGAGGGGATCGTCAATAATTCTTTGATCCGTTGCTTGATAGGTCCTCACTGCTTGTTCTTGAAGTAAATCGACACCCAAAACGTAGAGACCCTCAGAAGATTCGCGAGCTCCTTCAAAAAAAGCTCGGGCCTCAATCATCGGAACAGCATATTTTACTCCTCGAACACCCCGTACTATTTCGAGTTTGTCTTCAGAAAATCCAGCAATTCCTGCAGAAATCGTCAAGCTGGCCCGTCCCGCCACTGCTTCAACGCTTTCTTTAAGAGTATTTCTCGTTGATTCATTGATGATAGAAATCGCTACGTAAAGCGCGATTCCCAACGCAACCCCCAGAGTAGTTAATACGGTTCTACCCGGGCGAAGTTGAATGTGTCTGAATCCGACAAATTGAAATAAATTCAGGTGAAAAAACTTACGAATGAACGATTTTTTCATCTGAATCGAGAAGTCCGTCTTTGAGTTTGATCAATCGAGTGCCATAGGATGCTGCTTTAGGATCATGGGTGACCATCACAATGGTTTTTCCATGTTGTCTCACCAGTTCTTGCATCAGTTTTAAAACTGATTCTCCTGTTTTTGAATCGAGGTTACCTGTCGGCTCATCTGCAAAAATCATTAAAGGATCAGCGATGAGTGCTCTGGCAATAGCAACCCGCTGCATTTCGCCTCCAGAAAGCTGATCTGGTTTATGGTCCATTCGATTTTGTAGCCCCATCATTTTCAACAATTCCTCGGCTTTAGGGCGAATGCTGTTAATCGATTCACCGTTCAGCAATCGAGGAAGAGCGACATTTTCAATCGCGCTTAAAGTAGGTAAAAGATTAAAGAATTGAAAAATAAAGCCTAATTTTCTTCTTCGAAAAAGGGATAGGTCATGATCGTTCAATTGATCGATTGATTTATTTTCAAAAATAACATTTCCAGAGGTGGGTCTATCGAGGCCTCCCATGAGATGAAGTAAAGTTGACTTTCCTGATCCACTTGGCCCCATAATAGAAACGAATTGTCCTGAGCCTATGTCCAGACTAACTCCCTTAAGGGCTTCAACCATCTGGTCCCCTCTGGAATAGGTTTTTTTTAAAGCATCAATTTTTAGCAGCATTTTCATTTTGTCCCATGGAAATGGGGTCCACACAATGTTTAATGCCGTAAGTCAGTGCGTTTGAGTTTGAATTTAGCCAACTTAAGTCAAATTTGCTCTTGACCAATGAGGGGCATTTCTAATAAACGTACTACTTCCTAGATATTTTTTGTTCACGAAAGGAACTGTAGGAATGCCTACTATCAATCAACTTATTCGCTCTGGTCGCAAGAAAACGACGTGGAAAACCAGCTCTCCTGCGCTTCAATCTTGCCCTCAAAAACGTGGTGTTTGTACCCGCGTTTATACAACTACACCAAAAAAACCAAACTCAGCATTACGTAAAGTTTGCCGTGTTCGTTTGACGAACCAATACGAAGTGAGTTCCTACATCCCAGGTGTGGGACATAACCTCCAAGAGCACAGTATTGTGTTGATTCGTGGTGGTCGTGTGAAGGATCTTCCGGGTGTTCGTTACCACACTATTCGTGGAACCTTGGATACTCAAGGAGTTGCAAACCGTAAACAGAGCCGTTCTAAATACGGTGCGAAGAAGCCACAAGCTGGCGCTGCTGCAAAATAATAGAGGTATTTTAAAATGGCACGTAAACAGGTAATCGCAAAACGTGAAATCAACCCAGATCCAATCTATAATGATTTGGTAGTTGCTAAGTTCATTAACGCTCTTCTTTTTGATGGTAAGCGTGGAATTGCTGAAAAAATCTTTTATTCAGCGATGGAAATGATTCAAGAAAAGACTTCTGAAGAAGGTATTAAGACTTTCAAAAAAGGTCTTGAAAACATCAAGCCAATGCTTGAAGTGAAATCTCGCCGCGTCGGTGGTGCTAACTATCAAGTTCCAGTTGAAGTGAAGCCAGCACGTCGTCAATCTTTGGCTACTCGCTGGTTGATCGAATCAGCTCGCGGTCGCGGAGAACAAACTATGGCAGAGCGCTTAGCGATGGAAGTCATTGATGCTGCTAATTTGCGTGGTTCTGCGATGAAAAAGCGTGAAGACATGCACCGTATGGCTGAAGCTAACAAGGCGTTTGCTCACTTC
>CAZZLF010000081.1:0-7616 GCA_964654965.1 uncultured Bdellovibrio sp. | reverse complement strand
AAAACGCATCAATTCAGGAAAACTCTCGTGCTTCATCCATCGATACAGGGTTGCCTCCCGCATTGAAAATACCTCCCTGAACTTCGTCGTTTCTGTCACGAGATAGAGAAATAACTTCTGCTGATTTAAGGAAAGCTTGAGTCGGGTGACGATGGTCTGAGCTTGCATTGTTCGTTGATCAATTGGAAATTTTCTCAAACAAGGAAGATAAATCAAGGCTAGATAAAAAGCGCCGTCTTCGTTGCCCGGATCTTTTTTCAGATGCTCCAAAGCTGCAAGTGTACGATCCCAGGTTTTTTTCTTCTCCAGGATTGCCACTGCGATCTCGGGAAAAATACATTCGAAAAGTTTCAGATGCTGAAGCATGATCGCAGCTTCCCTTGCATTGGGACCCGAAAGAATTCGTTCGATCTCATCCCTCACCCGTTCCATGCTGACTTTCATGATCAACGAAGAAAGCTTTTGAATCGCACCTTCCGTCTGAGGCTCGATGGTAAATCCAAAACGGGATGCAAAACGGACCGCCCTCAATAAACGAAGGGCGTCTTCGTTAAACCGTTCCTCTGGATTACCGATTGCTCGAATCACTTTGCTTTTCAGATCAGCCAGGCCATCAAAAAAATCAAGAACCTGGCCTGTTTTGAGATCGTAGTAAAATGCGTTCACCGTGAAATCACGGCGGGAAGCATCTTCCCTCACCGAACTGAATTCTACCTTATTCGGATGTCGATGATCCTGGTAATCGGATTCTTTTCTGAAAGTAGCTACCTCGATGCTTCTTCCGTTTTCAGCAATCACTTTCATCACACCAAAAGCACGACCAACCTCCACTACTTTTGGAAAAATCTGATCGATGTCTTCTGGTGTAGCACTGGTGGCGACATCGTAGTCTTTGACGGAATCTCCTCGAATCCAATCACGAACGCAACCACCGACAAGATAGGCCTCAAAACCAGCATCGTACAAACTGGTCAGTACATTTCGAACTTCTACAGGAACCGAGAAAGGTTGATTAATCCGGATCCACATCGAGGCTTTTTCCATTCTTTTTGTAGTGGCTTTTGGATTCGGATTTGATCATCGGTTGAAACCTGTTGGTTGCTCGCGAGCCCTGAGTCGATGTATCTTTAGGAAGTTTTTCCGTCTTGGTTTTATTCGATTTTTTCTTTACGGGTTCTTCTTCTACTGGAGCTTCGATCACGGGCTCTTCATCGCCCGGTTCCTCTTCGTAGTCGACTTCATAATCTGACGATTCCTTTACGATCGTAGGGCTGGTTTCATCTGCATGAGATGAAATCGTCAAAAGAAAAAAAAGAGGTAAAACCATCCACCTCATGGAATGAGAATCTCCCGTGGGCGGGCTCCATCGGCTGGGCCAACGATTCCCTTTGATTCCATGGATTCAATGAGTCGAGCAGCTCGGTTGTAACCGATCTGCAAGCGACGTTGTAAATAACTTGCGGATGCAGTCTTGCTGGAACGAATGATCAAGAGAGCCTCTTCAAACAATGGGTCTTGATCTTCATCACCACTACCCGCTTCAGCCGCTGCCTCTTCCGGATCAATTAAAATCTCATTTCGATAAACCGGTTTGCCTTGCTCACGTAAAAAGTCAGTAATACTTGTCAATTCTCCGTCATCCATGAAGGCACCCTGCAAGCGAATCGGTTCGTTTTGTCCAGGAGGAACGAAAAGCATGTCACCCTGACCGAGCAAACGTTCCGCACCCGGACGATCCAGAATCGTTCTGGAATCAATTTGCGAACTCAATCGGAAGGACAAACGAGTCGGCATATTTGCCTTGATCAAACCGGTGATGACATCGGTTGAAGGTCGTTGAGTTGCAATTACCATGTGAATTCCCGCTGCTCGCGCCTTTTGCGCAATACGGGCGATCGAACTTTCGACATCTTTTTTCACGGTCATCATGAGATCCGCCAACTCATCGATGATGATGACGATGTACGGAAGTTTTCCAATGATAGGCGCTCCCGATTCGTCCTTATCAAATGCCTCAATCCAATCACCACCGGTCAAAGCAATACCTTGCTCTTCCTGGCTTTGAGCTTCTGCTTGTAAATCAGAAGCCATTTTCTCGGCACCGATGGTATCAACTTTTTCGTTGTAGCTTTGAAGATTTCTCACACCCGCTGCTTCGAGAATGCGGTAACGGCGTTCCATCTCGCGAACTGCCCACTTCAAGGAACTCGCCGCGTTTTTCGGATCATCAACCACCGGCAAGAGCAAGTGAGGAATATCGTGATAAAAACTGAATTCGATGAACTTCGGATCTACCAGAATCATGCGCATTTCATCGGGAGTAAAGCGATAGAGCAAAGATGAAATCAGACCGTTTACGAATACTGACTTCCCTGAACCCGTAGAACCAGCAACGAGTAAGTGAGGCATCTTGGCAAGATCCGCAAAAATCGATTGACCTGAAATATCCTTACCCATGACCACCGGCAGTTGGTATTTCGGATTCTGGAACTCTCCGGTTTGCAAGAATTCACGCAATAAAACCTGTTCACGATTATCGGAAGGAATCTCGATCCCGACGACGGCTTTACCTGGAAGGGGAGCAAGAATCCTCAAGGATTTGGTCGACATCGCCATCGAAAGATCTTCAACGAGTCCAGAAATACGGGAAACCTTGATTCCAGGACCGGGCTTGAATTCATATAAAGTAATCACTGGCCCAACTCGCATCGCGGTGATGTCTCCAGTAATCGAAAACTCTTCCAGCTTGCTTCTGAGAATGTCTGCACGCTCGTGCAATCGATCACGATCAATTGCTGTTTCGAGTTTGGTCACCTTGCGAAGAAAATCAATCACCGGCAACTTCCATTTTCCTCGTTTTTTATCAAACTTGAATTTTGGTTTTGCAGTCTCTGGCTCCGCCTTTGCTTTTTCAATGACGGGTCCCAGTCCATCAAATTCCTTTTGAGAATCTTTTGCGCTCAACTTCTTGATTTCTGAAACCGAAATTACCGATTTTTCTTCTTTTTCTTCTTCTACTGCTGCTTGCACTGGATCTTCACTTTCAACGACTGCTGCGGTCGCAGGAGTGGTGGCAACCAACACTTCTTCGGCAATCATGGAAGCTTCGGTAATTCCCTGAGGTTTTGCTTCCAATCGAGCTACACGATAGGCCTCTGCCCTGGCTTTGATCTGATCAAAACTTTTCTTCGCCTGAATACCGATCAATTGCGCCAACTTGTTCAGGGCAATCGCGGAATAGTAAGCGAGATAAGTCAGAGCCAATCTACCAAAGCGATAAGCAACGATCGCTGATGCTCGAAGCATCGCTGAAATAATATGAGAAACTCCTATCGGAGTGGAAATCACCAGAGTGGCCAGAAAAATTGCAAGGGTCACAATCGAAGCACCGGTACGATTCAAAGAATGCTCGAGCGGTACTGACAACCAGACTCCAAAAAAACCTCCGGTTAAAAATTCAGTTTGCGACCAATGCCAGTTTTTCCAATGGAGTGAGAAAAACACCGTCAACGCAATGACGCTCACACTGAGCCCAGCTAAGGATGAAAGTGCCTTAGCGAATCCTTCTTTGGAATGCAGATGAGACGCGACGAATAAAAACCCAACAGGAATCAAAAACGCTCCCAAGCCGAAGAACTGTAATAAAATTGATGAAAAGTAAGATCCAACTGCCCCACAGGCATTCAATGCCGGTTGTGTAGACTGAGTGAAGAAGGAAGAATCCTGGGAATTATAGCTGAATATTGCGACCCAGAGAAAAATTCCGAGCGCAGACGTGAAGATGGTACTCAATTCGATGCTTAATCCTTTTTTAGCCACAATTCCCCTCCTGGTAAAATCGATTTGATAAGACCATTGTATTTGTTTTTATTGTTTTTTTCATCTTAGAAAACGATCAATTTTCAATCCTCGTTTACGAGAGATGCAGGCTGATCGATCACCGTCAAATTCAGAACTACCCTTCAAAAGACCTTAACAAGATTTAACCCTATCGAATTTGACCTCAAAACCTCTCAACGCTAGAAAACGAAATCAACAAACCAACAAGAGGTAAAACTAAAAATGAAAAAAACACTGAGCACGATAATGATTCTGGCAATGATGTCTCAAACGGCATTCTCAGCCGCAAACCAAAACCCCGCTTCCATTCACAACGTGATGATCGCCAAGGCATTCGATATTTTTCGTTATCAAATGACCGTTGACGTAAATCCAAATGATCCCAATGACCAATCCAAAGTGGTTGCTCGTTTCAAAGAAAGAATGACTGAACTTCAAGATGAAGGTGTGACAGCACTTGAAATCATGGATTACACCCGTAAAACAATGATGGATGATGCTTCGCGAGCTGAATTCGATCGTTTACTTGAAACAATGGATTTGAAAAATATTTCGAATGAACAAGCTGCAAACATGGCTATGCAATTTATGGCTGGAAAATACCAACAGGGTGCCAGCTATGGGGGTGGTGCAAGATCCAGCTTAAAGACCGCTGCTGTCATTCTTGGAATTGTCGCAACCGGGGTCGCAACTTACTTTCTCGCGAAATACATCAAAGATCGTTTGAACAATGATCCATCCAACGACCCAAACAACAGTACCACTACGGTCACCACGACAGAAACCAATACTGAAACGGAAACAAGCACCGATACTCAAACCAATACCATGACGGAAACATTGACAGAAACAATTACAGAAACAAACACGGATTCAGATCCGATTGGAATGTGCTGCAATGCCGTCACCGGAAAAATTGTTAGCGCAAGCTTCACAGGGTGCATGAACGGAGATGCACTGGTATGGGTTTCCAGTGAAGACCAATGTACAAAGCTCGGCTCCTCCAATGGCTGGGATGATTGATCCTTCTTAAAAAAACTTAACGGCGCCGACCCGACTCTGTTCTGGTCGGCGTTTTTTTTATTTGCTAGATTTCGCTGAAATAAAAGGAAAAGATCCATGAAAAATAATTCATTCATTTTCTCACCCATTATCATTCTTTCACTCATGATCGTTTCTGCGATTATCATTGCAGGCATTTCATATCCACAATTAGCGATGAACCTGGTGACAAACTTTTCTTATCCCATCATCTTTGCAATGAGTGGTTTGTGGGTCTATCTATCGTGGCCATTTTTTACAAAAAACTTGAGAAAGAATTCTGCTATTCGAGCAGCCGTTTCCTCTCTGATTCTGACTTCAGTCATTTTTATCTCTGTTCCACCCAGCTATCGTGTTTTAAGCGATGAAACCAACCTGCTTTCGGTGTCTCAATCCATGCATTTCAAAAAAGACATCGCAAACGTGACTCAGGCAAAATTGTATTACGGTAATTTGAACACGATTCAAGGAGACCTGCCCACACGCCCCCTTCTCTTCCCTTTTTTCACGAGTTTGATTCACACGGTTTCCGGGTATCGTTATCAAAATGTATTTATTCTGAATTTTCTGATTTTGTTCTCCCTGTTCGCCATGACTTTTATGATTGTAGAAGCGTCACTGGGAACATGGTCTGCAATTGCATCGTGCCTACTGCTCGCATCGATTCCCACTCTCACGCTTTCGGCGACTTCGGGAGGGTTTGATCTTTGTTCCCTCTTTTTTTTCGAACTCTCTTTGGTTTTTCTCTTTCGCTTTCTTAAAGAAAGCACACCTGAAAATTTTGGAATGTTATTCATCAACTTGATCATGCTTTCACAGATCCGGTACGAGTCCATTGCCTATGTTGCGTTCATCTTGATGGTTCTGTTGTTATCAAGAAAAATATCCTGGGAAACCATATTTGAAAATTCGCTAGTACTATCCCTTACTCCTTTTTTCTTGATACCCATGTTTTTTCAAAGAAGATTGACTCCCAATACCTTTGAAAATCCGCCGGGAGTTCCACCTTTTTCCATTCATCACTTTTTTGATCACTTCAAGGTTTTAGCGCTTGGCATCTTCAACCCCCGACCAGAATATCCGTTTCCCAGCTATTTGAATTGGCTGGCGATCGCCATGCTGTTGATCGTAGCCATAAAAATCACTCCCAAAATTAGACAGAACTTGAAACCACACCAGATTTATTTTTCAGGAATCCTCATTGGCTTGGTCAGCTTGAGTTTGATCATCGTCCTTTCTCATCATTTTGGAATCTATTCGCACCCAACCCAAGCCAGGCTTTTTTTGGTTTTTCTTTCATTTCTCGCGATGACCCCTGTGATTTTTCGATATTTCTTTCCTCAAACTCTGAGTGAGAAAAAACTGTTTGCCATCGCAGCAGTCAGTTATTTGCTCTATCACCCGGTTTCTACAGAAAAAAGATTCACCAACACCCTGACCATCATTCGCGAAACCGAAAGCCTTTATCAGTTTTTAGATGAACAAAAGGACCGTAAAATTCTGCTGATCGCTGAAAGACCGGGGCAATACACGGTCGCCAACATCGGAGCCGTGGGTTTCAATTATGCAAATACAAACCACGATTCATTACTACGAGATCTAAATCGCGGCCTCATGAACACCATCTGGGTGTTCCAAAAGCATCTTTATGAAACCGGCAGACCGGTCTTGAATCAGAACCTGGATTCAGCTTTTCAACTCGAGCCGGTTCGAGACATTCAGGTCACCGCAGAAGAATTCATTCGGATTTCAAAAGTTTCACATCCGTTTTATCCGGTTCAACCTGACAAACCAAAAGAGATGGTAAAACTCACCAAACTGAATCCAAAAATGAGCGCACTTCTCGAAGGTATCAAATTCAAAGATTAAAATGCTTCGTTGTCATTCAACTCATGGATTTCTCTCTGACTCCACTTGAATTCAAAACCACGGGTTTGAATCTGCTCAAAAAACGGGAGTTTTGGCACCGCTAATTCCGGTGGCAATACCCCCTTTTCGCTGATCATTCCGGAACAAATCATCTGCCCCACAATCGATGCGGTGAATCCCGTGGTTCGTTGCATGGAAGTCAGACCCGTTACCGGATCCGAATCATCACAGATCCAATGTTCGATTTGAATTTTCTTTCCATTCTTTTGGCCCTTGCTGATGGTCTGGATGAAAGAAAGGTCTTTTTCCCCACCTTTCGGCATCAAATATTTCTCGAGAACTGCTTTGGTGATTGCTCTTGGTTGAAACATTCCATGTTCCGTTTGGATTTCTTCACGCGAGAAAAAACCCATGTCGCTCAATGATTTCCAAAGGGCGAAATTTCCAGGATAGCGGACAAATTTATTCTCAAGATTACGAACTCTTCCTTCATAGGTCCACGGTAATGTCGATAACATTCCCATTCCGTGTGTCGCTTCGACTTTTCCTACTACCGGCAATTCACATTGCTCAATTTCTTCCATAGGAGCGATCTCCACGAATTTTCCATCTCGCACTTGAGTGGTCATACCCGTGTATTCGTTCACTAATGTTTCGATCGCGAAAACCAGATGATAATTCATCGGTGGTTTTCCATTCACAGGAATTCCCGCATCGCGGGTAATGATCTCA
The DNA here is from genome assembly GCA_964654965.1 of uncultured Bdellovibrio sp. GTDB lineage: Bacteria > Bdellovibrionota > UBA1018 > UBA1018 > CAIMNF01 > CAIMNF01. The sequence goes on along the minus strand of CAZZLF010000081.1, from coordinate 134 downwards.
TCCGCTGTATCGAGAAGTTCCATGGCGTGTCCGACGGTGATGTTTGTCATTCCAGGGCCCATTCCACAATCGGGAACGATCGTGATTCCGGCTTTTTTTGCCTCAGGACTCAACTTCAGTTGCTCCAGCACCAT
>CAZZLF010000080.1:0-7626 GCA_964654965.1 uncultured Bdellovibrio sp. | reverse complement strand
GAATTTCGGATTCAACATCGGTTTCATCGAGAAAACGATAAAACTCCTCTCCGCTCCCTCGGGCTTTCTGAAAATATATTACAGCCATGGCTGATGCACTCAGAGGCCAAAGAAGTTTTTGAAGATATCTCTGCATTGCAACGAGGGTACCAATTGAATATTCTGTCGACGCAAATAATAAAACCATACTGGTGGATAGAAAAAATTCCATTCCAGGATTCAGTCTTGCCTGGGTCTGGGTTAATTCAACCATTTTTTCATTCAAATGATGACTTTCATCACTCAGTTTTTTGTTGATCAGGGATTCCATTCCGTTGGTTTTGATCAGTCTGATTCCCGCTATCATTTCTTGGGTCAGAGTCCCTAACTTTCCAATTTGTTCTTGAACTTTCTTGGATTGAACGGCAATGCGTCTCTGCAGAAGCAAAACTACCCATGGAATCATCATCACCGGTAAAAGAATTTTCCAAGCGAGCGATGGTGCAATCATAAACATGGCAATGGGGAGCGAAAGCAAATAAAAACCTGCATCAATCAAGGCAATCATACCCGGCCCGAGAGCAAATCTCATATTTTCAACATCACTAGTAGCTAATGCCATGAGGTCACCGACCTTGTATTTTTCCAACTTCAAGAGGGATATTTTAAAACTTTTCTCGGCGAATTGATTTCGGAACCCTGCTCCCGCCAACATTGCACTTTTTGAAAGCGCCACCCTCCAGACATACCTTCCAATGACTTGAAGAAATACCACCACGGCGATTCCCTGGATTAATAAATTCCTTTTCTTGAATGAAAGATCGCCATCTTTAAACGCATCCACGGCATCACGAATCAAGAGCGGTAGAACCAGCTCCGCAGCGTCAATCATGATAATTGCAAAAGCTCCTATCAAAATCGACTTGGAATGATTTTTCCAAAAAAAATGGAGGATCCTTTTTATGGAATTTCTTTGCTCATCCATCATGACTTGAGAGTGCCGAGAATTTTCCAAATGTCTTCTGGCAATGCTGCTTCCACTTTAATGGCAGCACTGGTAACGGGATGATTGAATTCCAAACGATGAGCATGAAGCATGAGTCTAGGAACAGAGATCATTGAAAATACATTTTTAGGGAAATAAAGCGGATCTCCTAAAATGGGCAATCCCAATTCAGACGTGTGAACACGAATTTGATGCGTCCTTCCCGTTCTGGGACTCGCTTCTAGCCAATAGCCTTGGCGAAATACTTCCAAAACACGAAAAAAAGTATGGGCAGGGTCACCATTTGAAGTAACGCTTCCAAATTTTGCCGTCTCATTTTTGGGAGATACTCTTCCTAAAAAATTTCTGACTTCAAAAGTATCGCCTGCTAGCCGTTTTTTTGATTCATTCCCTTGCCAAACCAGACATTGGTAAGTCTTTTGGATTCGGTGTTCAGAAAACAAATCCGCAACACCCTTATTTGCCATTTCTTTCTTGGTAAAAAGAACTATGCCGCTCGTATCTCGATCCAGTCGATGATGAAGTCCAAGGTAAACCTCTTTTTTGCCTTCTCTCTTTGCCAACCATTCCCTTGTCAGATCAAATAGATTGGGACGATTCGGATCAATGGTGGGTTGAGTTGGAATTCCTGCGGGCTTATTCATTAAAATAATCCACTCATCCTCGAATAGAACCTGATCGCTTTGAATAGAAACCTGGTTTCGCACTACCGTGTTTTCTTGAGCTTTTAGGCGGTTTTCATCGTAATAAACTTCGATCACAGCCCCGCCAAAAATTTCAGTCGCAGGAATCTTGTTTCGATGGCGATTGACATATACCGAACCCGAAAGAATCAACGTTCTGATTTTGCTTTTGCTGATTGAAAAACCAGTTGCGGTAGTCAACCAGCCGACCAGGAAATCATCGAGTCTTGTCTTAGGCGCAGAATGTGGAAGTCGGGTATTGAGTCGTTTCATGGTTCAGCTTCGTTCTACTGAAATCACGCCTTTTTTTGATTCCAAGGCACTGATCACTTTGGACAGCTGATCCATGTTCCCCACGGTGACTTCGAAAATGGCGATTGCTTTCTTATCTTTGGTGGTACGGATATTCGCTGATGAAATGTTGACTCCGACACTGGTAATCGACTGGGACATCAGTGCCAATAATCCAGGCTCATCATTGGAAAGAACGCGAATCCGAACATTCCTCATTACCGGCATGGACAACGTTTTGTTCCACTGAACATCAATTCTTCTTTCATTGTCCGTATCTAGTGCTCTTGCGCAATTTGCCTGGTGAATCGTCACCCCTCGTCCTCGCGTAATAAACCCAATGATACTTTCACCAGGGATTGGATTGCAGCAACGGGCATAGCGAACTAAAACATCGTCCACCCCCTCCACCACAATGGCATTTCTCGCTTCACTTTTTTTAGTTGCCGATTTAATCGCTTTTTTCATAAACGATTCTTGATCGGCAGTTTTCATTTTTGCCTTTTTGGCTTCCAGTTCTTCCCGCGAAATCACCTTGGAAACAATCTGGTCTTCAGTCAATCTTCCATATCCAAGCGCCACATGCAGATCTTCAAGGTTATTGAATTTCAATTCACGTTTCAGCTGTTCAAATTGAGCGGATTTTTCCACTTTGGACCAAGTCAGCTCATATTCCTTGATCACACGATCCAGGATTTCTTTACCCTGTAATTGAGCAGTAACTCTTTCCCGAGTCTTGATGAATGCCCGAATCTTTGCCTTGGCCCTCGAAGAAATGACGATTTTCAACCAGTCTTTGGACGGGGTCTGGGTAGGTGAAGTGATGATTTCAACGGCATCACCTGATTTCAAACGATGCTTTAAAGGAACGATCCTTCCATTGATCTTCGCACCAACACAACGATTCCCCACATCAGTATGCACGGCATAGGCAAAATCTAGCGGAGTTGCTCCATAAGGAAGCTCTTTCACTTCGCCAGAAGGAGTAAATACAAAAACATCTTCGGAAAAAAGATCCACTTTCACCGTTTCAAGGAACTCGTTTGGATCAGAAAGATCTTTTTGCCATTCCAAAAGTCGATTCACCCAATCCACACTTTCATGCGCTCGAGTATCAAATTTACCTTCTTTATAGCGCCAGTGAGCCGCGATACCGCGTTCTGCAACCATATTCATTTCTTGAGTGCGAATTTGTATCTCAGTCCGCTCCCCGCCCAATCCAATGACGGTCGTATGCAGGGATTGGTAGTGATTTGGCTTTTGCATGGCGATGTAGTCTTTAAAACGCCCAGGAACGGGACGAAAAGCCGCATGGATCACGCCTAATGCCTTATAACATTCGGTGATGTTATCGACGATGATCCTGAAGGCGATGATGTCATGCAATTCATTGAAATCGACCTGACGGCGCTCCATTTTTTTATAAATGGAATAAAAATGTTTCGCGCGACCCATGACTTGCGCTTTCACATCATATTCAGAAAGTTTTTCCGTAATGATCTGGATCACTTCTTCAATATATTTTTCACGCTCATTCTTGCTTCGAGCAACCAATTCAGCAAGCCGGTAATAAACATCAGGATGAATAAAACGAAGACAAAGATCTTCAAGCTCCACTTTGAGTTTGCTCATCCCCAGTCGATTCGCGAGCGGAGCATAGATATCCAAAGTTTCTTGAGCAATGGTCTTTTGCTTGTGAGGAGGAAGAAATTCAAGTGATCGCATGTTACTTAAGCGATCAGAAAGCTTGACGATGATCACCCGAATATCTTTGGCCATCGCAACGATCATTTTTCGGAAATTTTCAGCCTGTTTCTCTTCAGATGTCCGAAAGGTCATCTTCGAAAGCTTAGTGACTCCCTCAACCAAGTTAGCGACATCTTTTCCAAACTCCTTCTCTACTTCCTCGATCTTGACTGCCGTATCTTCAACCGTGTCGTGAAGAAAGGCTGCACAAATAGAGGCAAGATCCATTCGCATTTCAGCGAGGATCATCGCTACCTCGGTTGGATGAATGATGTAGGGATCACCACTGGAGCGCATCTGACCCGAATGAGCTTTTTCCGCAAAATCATATGCCTTTCTGACGAGATCAATATTCGCATCGGGGTAATAAGAGAGAATTGTTTTACAAATTCCGTCCAAGGTTGCGATAGGCACTCTAGGCATGACGACCTTCCAATTGATTCATGAAGTTTTTCACGGCTGATTCCAAATTCTGATAGGCAAGATCAAAGTCATCATTCACGACCGTGCAATCGAATTTTGGCTGTTCCGCCATTTCGATCAGGGCATTCTTCATTCTCTTCTGGATCACTTCCTCGGTTTCCGTTCCGCGACCCCGCAAACGCTGCTCGAGCACCCCGAGATTCGGAGGTGCAATAAAAACGGTGAAACAACGTGACCCAAAGGTCTTGCGAAGAGATTCCGCTCCTTGCACGTCTATATCCAGAAGAACATGTCTTTGGTTTTTCCAAAAACTTTCAAGGGTTTCATGGGAAGTTCCATAATAATTGCCATGAACTTCAGCCCACTCAACAAATTTTCCCTGATTGATTTTTTCCTGAAACTCATCTCGAGTTAAAAAAAAGTATTCTTTTCCATGGAGTTCATTGCCACGAGGATTTCGAGAAGTGGATGAAATAGAAAGAGAAAGACGGTCTGCATGTTTTTTAAGCAGTTCTGCACAAAGTGTACTCTTTCCCGCTCCCGATGGGGCTGAAACCACGATCAATCCAAATCGTTCCAGGCTTAACGGATTTTTTTTCATTCTAGATTCAAACTCTGTTCTCTGAGCTGCTCCACCCATGTTTTCAATTCGATCACTTCATGACTGATATCCAGATCCTGAGATTTGTTTCCAAGGGTATTGATTTCACGATTTAATTCCTGAAACATGAAATCAAGTTTTTTTCCGATCAGACCACCAATGGTCATCATGTGCTCTAATTGATCAACATGCCCCCTGAATCGGTTCAACTCTTCTTCGATATCCATTTTATCCAAAGTCAGGGCGATTTCTTGTGCTATCCGAGTTTCCATCAATGCGCGCATCTGGGCATCCGGAGTGGTGAAAGATTCAAAGCATTGTTCAACCCGTTTTTTCACTTTTTCCTGGGCTTTTCGCTGAAGCTTGTTGCGAATATTGAGAAAACGCAAATGGGCATTTCGAAACTGTTCCAATACGGCTGTAATGGATTTGCGAATTTTTTCACCTTCCTGAGCACGCATTTTTACTAACTCATTTAAAACACCGGTCAATTCCTCGGTAACCAAGGCATTGAGTTCGGAGAGACTGTCTTCACTGAGCGAATTTAGGGTTGGCTTGGACAGAACATCTGGAAAGCCCATCACATCCTGAACTGAAATCGGAACCGTGATCCTAAACTTTTTTTGCACTTCCGTGAGTATTGCCATAGCTCTTTCTGCTTGTTGGACATTCAATTTCAACTCACTGGAAGCATTTTTGAGTTCGGAAGCTTTTTCAATCCAGAGATCCACTGATCCGCGCTTAATTTTGGACTCAATCAAACTTTTTAACATGGGTTCTAGAGAAGCCCATTCTTTCGGAATTCTGTTTTTGATCTCTAAAAAACGATGATTGAGAGTCTTTACTTCGATTTTATAGGTTTCGCCCCTGAAAGAAAAAACACTACTGGAAAATCCTGTCATCGAAAAAATCATCGGGAACCTCCCTTTTCATTCATGACCTTGATGGAAAAATCCCCCATCTTTCTGAACTTCTTGATCCGATCCATTTGGAATGCAGTGCTGTCTTTTGATTTGGGGTCCAAAAAATCCTTTTTCAAGATTGATTCCATGAATTTACCAATGGTTTTTTTCATTTCCTCAATCGAAGAATCAGCGTTTCGATGAGCGCCCCCATGAGGTTCGGAAATAATCTGATCCACCAGCTTCATGTCATCGAGATCTTTTGCAGTAATTTTCAAGCGTTCAGCTGCACGTTCAGCCAACGTTGAGTCGCTCCAAAGTATCGAAGCACAACTTTCCGGACTGATCACCGAATATGTGGAAAACTCTTGCATGTAAACCTGATTACCGATCCCGATCGCAAGTGCCCCACCCGATCCACCTTCTCCGATCACAATTGCGCAAGTCGGAACCGTGAGTGAAAACATGACCCTGATACTTTCGGCGATCGCTTCTGATTGTCCTCGCTCTTCAGCATCCATTCCTGGATATGCACCAGGAGTATCAATGAATGTGATCACCGGCAGGCGAAAACGCTCAGCGAGTTCAAACATGCGAATTGCTTTGCGATAACCCTCAGGTCGAGCCATTCCAAAATTTCGCTCCACCTTTTGTTTGGTGGTTCTACCTTTTTGATGCCCCATGATCATTACTGGAATCTTTTTTCCTTGATGATTCCACATGGCAGTTCCACAAATTAAAGCTGCATCATCTCCAAACCGACGATCACCATGAAGCTCTTGAAAATCCGAAAAAATGTTCTCGACATAATCCATGGTGTAAGGACGATTGGGATGTCTGGATAATTGAACCCGTTGCCAGGTGGTCAAATTGGAATAGGTTTCTTGAACCAATTTCTGAAGCTTCTTCTCCAGGGTGCGAATCTCGTCTTTGAAATCAACGGCTTCGGCTTTTTCAATTTCGCGCAGTTCTTGGAGTTTTTTTTCGAGGATAACGATCGGTTTTTCAAAATCAAAAAATATTTCCATGGATTCCAAAAGTTTATCACAACTTCATTCCAAAAGTGCTATCCTATTTACGTGGAAAACTCTTCGGAAACACCTGAAATCATTGAAAACAATGCGCCGCAGTCAAGCGATTCCCATACCCAGATTAACTCTGAAATGGAAAACGACCCCGTCAGTAAAAAAATGCTCTTTTACTCCAAACTTTTTGCGGCAGTTTCATTACTCTTGCTGGTGATCTTGGCATTTCAAAAAAAGGACCTCAAAAACCTTTTTCCCAAAATCTCAGATCAAAGTGAAACTTCTAAATCTCAGGAAAGCATTAAGTACACCCTGGGCTTGGTTCGCGCAGTTCTTCAATCCGAACAAGAACTCGAAATGAATCTATCCATTGAATGCACTAACCAGTCCTCTTGCGACACCATCAAAAATAATCGCTTAAAAGCCCTGGATTTAATTATTCCATTATTTTTAAATGTGAATTCCAAGGATCTCCTCAATCCTGAATCCAAACAAAAAATTCGTGACCAGATTGCCGAGAAACTGAATTCCATTCCGTTGAATGGAAAGGTGATTCAAGTGAATTTTCTCGATCTTTCGCTTCAAGGAACCACGAAATAGTCATGCCTTCCCAAAACGCTTATGAAACCGGAGAACAAAAAGTCATTCCTGCTGTACTTCTCTACGCTTTTTACGAAAACAAAGTCCTCATGCTTCATCGCAATCTCAAGGATCAGGACTTTCATCAGGGAAAATGGAATGGTTTGGGTGGGAAACTAGAAAAAGGTGAATCATCCATGGATTGCGCCATTCGGGAATTCCTAGAGGAATCCGGGTGTCAAACCACTGCCGATCAATGGAAATGGATCGGACATCTTGAATTTCCAAATTTCAAACCACATCGAAATGAAGACTGGTCGGTTACCGTTTTTCGCTGTGAACTTGAGAAATCACAATTGAATCAAATCTTGAAAACAAATCAGGAGGGAAC